>CANHON010000182.1 GCA_947462115.1 Deltaproteobacteria bacterium
CCGGCCCCGTCGCGCCGCCCAACCGGCCCCCGCTGCGATAGGCTGCGCCCGAGCGGAGCCTCGCCCCGCCGCCGACCCGGCCCACCTCGTCGGCCCGGCGACGCCCCCCGTGGCCCCGTGTTTCTTCCGGAGTTGTGATGACCAAGCGCTCGTGGCTCTTCCCTGCCAGCCTGCTGACCCTCGCCGCCTGTCGGGGCGAAGACAAGACCCCGTCTGCGGTCAGCGATCTCGACGAGGCGCGCGCGCCCTTCGCCCTTCAGGTCGTGCCGACGGTGCGGGTCGGGGCCGCAGAGCTCGTGGTCCGGGTGGTCAACAGCTACGGCGTCGCGGTGCCCGCCGGCGCGGTGACGATGAGCTACGCCGCCCCCGGCGGCAGCAGCACCGAGCTGGTGGTGGAGGCCGGCCCCACCGGCACCGCCCGCGCACAGGTCGAAGCCGCGCCGGGCCCGGTGCAGATCGAGGCGAGCAGCGTGGAGGGCGCCACCCTCGAGGGCGTGGCCACCGGGGAGAGCTGGGTCCTCGCCCAGCCCCTGCCCTTGCCCATCGCCCCGGCCCTGGGCCTGCTCCCGCTGGAGCCCGGCGCCGAGCCGGATTTCGCGGCCCCCGGCACCAATGGCGTGGTGGTCGCCATCGACGATCAGCTGTGGTGGCGGCCCGCGGACCCCGCCGATCTGCCCTACCTGCTCGCCGACCTGCCCTACGACGTCGCGGGCCTGCAGGCCGCGCACATCGACGATGACGGCCTGCTCGACCTTTTGGTCTGGTCCGGAGACATCGCGGCGGTCCTCCGCGGCCAGCGCGACGGCGGCTACACCTGGAAGTTCGGCTGGCGCTCCACCTTCGGCGCGGTCGTCGGGGCCACCGTCAGCGACGTCAATTCCGACCAGATCGCCGACGTCAGCGTCGGCGTCAGCGGCGAGGACAAGGGCCAGATCGAGCTGCTGCTCGGCGACGGCGGCTGGGGCTTCGAGGCCATGGAGCCGCTGATCGTCAACGGCGAGTTCTACAGCCTCGCCGTCACCGACGAGGGCTTCGACGGCAGCCCGGACGCGAGCGTGATCAGCGTCGCGAGCAGCACCGTCCGCCGCTACACCTACGCCGAGAAGGGCTGGCAGGGCGCGCCCACCTCCGAATTGGCGGGCTACGAGGCCGCGGCCGGCTCGACGCTGCTGCCCTCCACCGACCTCGACGGTGACTTCGATCAAGAGGTCATCATGGTCGGCTCGCCGGCGGCCAACACCCAAGACCTCGTGTTCTACGTGCTCGGCGACGACAGCGGCAGCACCTCGGTCAGCTACGAGCTGCCCTGGGGCCGGTTCTACGCCGCCTTGGCCGACATGAACGGCGACGGCCTGCTCGACATGGTCGGACTCGACGACGGCTTGCTGCACGTGGTCCGGTGGATCGACGAGCAGTTCACCGACGAGACCAACGGCGACATGGGCGTGGCGGGGCCCATCGCGGTCGCCGACTGGAACAACGACCAGGTCAACGATCTCGCCGTGGCGACCGACGCCGTCGCCTTCCACGACGGCAAGCGCGACGAGGGCGGCACCTGGTCGCCCGACCGCGGCGGCTGGATCACCCACGCCCGCGGGCTCATCGGCGACATCGTGGTGGAGGACCTCACCGGCGACGGCCGGGCCGACGTCATGGGCTTCACCATCGACGGCCCCGATCTTGTGGTGGCCACCTACACCGCCGGCGAGGCCGTGGACGGCGTGCCCAGCTTCAATTTCGCCGACAGCATCCAGCTGGCCGAAGGCGCCCTGCCGTTGGGCATCGTGCGCTGCGCGCCCAACACCTACGCCCTGGTGCAAGAGGGCGACGGCACGCTGCGCCTGCACCGCCTCGGCGTGAGCCTCGCGGGCGTGCTGTCGGAGCCCAGCGCCCCGGTGGCCGTGGACGGCGAGCTGCTCGCCTGCAGCGCCATCCCCGGCGATCCCAAGGCGGTCGTGGTCGCCCAGACCAGCGGCTTTGCGACCACCTACGGCGCGGGCCTCGGCGGCGCCTCGAGCACCAACATCGAGGCGATCAACGCCGTCGGGCTGGCCGACACCGACGGCGACGGCGCCGCGGAGGTCGTGGGCTGCATCGGCGAGGGCTGTTCGGTGGCGGTGGTGCCGATGATCGGCGGCGACGCCGTCGTGCGCGCCGAAGACACCACCTACGTCACGATCGGCGGCGAGAGCATCCCCCGCCAGGGCGGCGGTCAGCTGGGCGTCGCCGACCTCGACAATGATGGTCAGCTCGATGTTCTGGGCTGGGATGCCGAGAGCGGCCGCCTCAGCCTGCTGCGGGCCGCGGGCGCCCAGCTCGCCCCCACCGCCGGCTACCACCTCGGCTACGGCCTGCTCGGCCGCCCGGCCGCCGGGGACATCGACGGGGATGGCGTGAAGGAGCTGGTCTTCGTCAACGACGCCGGCGAGATCGCCCACGCCCCGCTCAGCTCCACCCGGTGAGGCCGGCGGGGCGCAGCGCCGCGACCCCCACGGCCCGCGCGACCGCCGCAGGCGTGCTCCGGCTGGTGATCTTCGGCCTGGGCTGCGCCGGTGAGCGGGTGGAGCCCAGCCCCGCGCCGGCCCCGCCGCCCGCCGCCACCCCCGACGGGCCGTGGATCCGACCCGCGGTGCCCCCCGAGGCGCAGATCGCGGGGATCTCCGGCATGAAGGCGGCGGACTGCGCCCCCTGCCACGCCGAGATCGTGGCGGAGTGGCGCACGAGCACCCACGCAGCCGCCTGGAAAGATCCGCAGTTTCAGCAGGAGCTCGCCAAAGATCCGGGCGTGGCCTACCTCTGCATCAACTGCCACACCCCGGCCGCGGCCCAGCAGGCGCAGCTCCACGCCCCCACCGCCCTGCTCCGCTCTCCAGTCGTCTCACCGAACCCAGCCTACGACGCGGCCTTTCAGGACGAGGGCGTGAGCTGCATGAGCTGCCACTACCGGCCCGGCGGCCAGATCGCCGCGGCCCACGAGGGCGTGCGCGCGCCCCACCCGACGGTCTACGCCCCCGAGCTGCGCGAGGCGGGCACCTGCACCACCTGCCACCAAGCGGTGACCCGGGTGGAGGACACGCTGATCTGCACCTTCAACACCGGGGCAGAGTGGGAGGAGGCGGCGCCGGGGATGGCCTGCCCGGCCTGCCACATGCCGGAGATCGCCCGCAGCCACGCCGTCGGCGCGCCGATCCGGGCGGGCGGTCGCCACACCTTCCCCGGCTCGCTGATCCCCAAAAAGGCCGCCTACACCCCCGAAGAGCTGGCGATCATCGGCGAGTGGGCGCCCGGCGCCACCCTGCGCGGCGAGCGCACCGCGGGCGGGCTGCGGCTGCACCTCCGCAACGAGCGGGCGGGCCACCGGCTGCCCACCGGCGATCCGGAGCGCCAGCTCTACCTGCGGCTGCTGCGGGCCGACACCGGCGCGATCCTCTGGGAGGAGCGCATCGGCCAGACCTGGACGTGGTGGCCGCGCGCCGAGCGGACCGCCGACAACCGCCTCGCCCGCGGCGAGACCCGCACCTACGACGTGCCCCTGCCCGACGGCCGCGCCGCGGGGCTGATCGTGCGGCTCGACCACGAGCGCATCAGCGAGAAGAACGCCACCATGCACGGTTTGCGCGACTATGCCCGCGCCCGCACGGTCATCGAGCTCGACGCGGCCAGCCTGCCGGTGGCCGCACCTTGACCCGACCGGCCGCCTCACGTATACAACCACCACCTCTGGGGTCGCGCGTCCGCGCCGCCCTGGGTTATTCCCTGGCCTGATTCGCCTTCGGTCATCCCCGCGCTGCCGGCCGACGCGCCAGCACCCGGGCGGGTCGCTGAGCCCCCCGTCCGCCGCGCCCACCGCCTCCCCGCGCGATCCCTCGGAGCCCGTCTATGCGCCACGCCCTGCTCGCCCTCCTCCTCATCGGCTGCAACCCGCACGACGTCGAGATCACCGACGGTGCCTGGACGGCTTGGCTGGGCGCCGGTTCTTCCTCGACCATCCTCTCCAGCGAGATCAAGGGCCTCGACCGCAACAGCGCCCGGATCTACGAGTGCACCGGCCGCACCTACGACCCGGCGAAGGAGCGGTTCGAGAACAACTACATCGGCCCCACCACCGCCGAAGAGTCCGCCCAGCCCGATCGCATCGGCGGCGGCTGCTACGGCGCGGTGGAGGTCACCCTCGACCGCGACGGCAACCTCCAGTACGAGGAGGCCGACGACGGCAGCCAGCGCATCAAGTGGACCGCCCGGGAGGTCGAGGGCAGCGACCCCGACGCGCCCGAGTACTACATGCCGGAGTACTGCGGCGATCCCACCAAGAACACCACCGACGACCTCAACACCGTCATCCAGGCCGAGGTCGATGAGTGCGCCGAGCTGCTGATCTCCCAGTCTTGGGTCAACAAGCTCGATGACGACAGCTACTACTCGCTCAACGCCGACATGGACGCCTGGCGCTCCGAGGCGATCATGACCGGCGAGGGCGGCCTGCAGCTCACGATGCACCAGGACATCAACGGCGCCGACCTGCACTTCTCCTTCACGATCAACCCGGAGTTCGCCCCGGTGCGCTGCGTCTCGACCGGCGACGGCACTGCCGAGGCCCTCCCGGTGGACGACGCCGACTGGCTCGAGAAGTGGTCGGAGGATGAGTCCGGCTACAAGATCTACTACCTGAACGCCTACGGCTTCCAGGACATCGATCCCGAGCCCGACAGCCAGGTCGGCTACAGCAACGTCACCGACTGGTCCTCGGGCTACGGCTACGCCAACCTCGAGGGTGAGGAGTTCATCGTAGACTCCCCCACCTACGGCGACTTCCAGCTCTACACCGGCGTGGACATCGACCGCGACCTCGTGGCCGACCCGCCCGCCCCCTACGACGGCAGCGACGCGAGCATCCAGCGCCTCTACGACGAGACCATCGCCGTCACCTGGGACCTCATCCGCGGCGAGTCCCACGACGCGGTGGAGATCGCCGGCGCCTACGAGGGCGACATCGCCGACCCGAGCTGGATCTACAGCGTCAAGCTCGAGGACAACAAGTGGCGGCCCATCGACGCCACCCGCGCCGGCTTCGACGGCTGGACCGAGGTCCACCGCTCCTGGGTCCGCATCAAGAACGGCTCCAAGATGGAGAAGGACGGCCAGGTCGAGGGCGACTTCCAGATGGTGCTCGCCGGTCGCCAGTCCGGCAGCCAGTTCATCTTCCACGGCAGCTTCAAGGTCGACCGGATCCGTGAGGACAAGTGGGCCTACGACTTCCTCGAAGACGAGCTCCGCAACAAAGAAGGCTGGGGCGAGAAGTTCTGCGAGTGACCGCCTGAGCGCTCCACGCGCCAAAGCGCCCCTCCCCTGGCTCGGCCAGCGGCGAGGGGCGCTTCGCTTCAGCCCCGTCGCCGCTGCAACGGCCCGAGATAGGCTCCGCCCCATGCACCGCAGCGCCCCGCACCTCGTCCTCGCCCTGCTCTTCCTCGCTTGCAGCGGGGCCCCCGCCGCTGACCCCGTCGATCCCGCCAAGCCCACCTTGCCCCCGCCGGCCGAGGGCTGGGGCGCGGTCTTCCACCGCGGCGGCGTGGCCGTCCAGGTGGGCGGCGGCGGCCAGCTGGTCGGCCCGCGCGGGGTCGGCGAAGGCAGCCTCGGCGACGCGGGCGCCTGTGGCGGTCGGGTGGTCACCGGCGGCCCCGAGCACCCGGTGCTCGCCCTCCCGCGCGGGGTCACGCCCGCGGGCGCGCCCGAGAAGCCCGCCGCCAACCCCGCTCCCGTCGTGGAGGCGGCCGCTTGGCGGGTCGATGAGGCACTGCCCGAGCCCGACCGCTTCACCCCCCGCAGCCCGGAGGAGGCTCAGCCCGCCCGGCAGCGCGGCGTGGCCCTCGGCAGCGTGGTGAAGGTGCGCCGCTACGGCGGTCCGCCGGTGCTCGTGGCCAGCGGCACTCGCGATTGCAACGGCCTGCTGGCTGTTTTGAGCAGCGACGCCGGAGAGCGCCTCGCCACCATCGAGGTGCCGGGCGGCTGCGCGATGGGCCGGGTGCTGCCGCCCGCCGACCTCGATGGCGACGGCACGCTGGAGACCGCCTACTTCTCCGACGACACCGTGCTGCTCGCCCGCCTGCACCTCGATGAGCCCTCCCCGCGCCTGGAGACGCTCGGCGCCTGGCGCTGCGCGCCATGAGCCCGGTCGATCGCCGCCTCCGGGTCGCCTCGCTGATCTGGGGCGGGTCGATCTTGGCCTCCCGGCTCATCGGCCTCGTGCGGGAGGCCACGGCCGGGCGCATCCTCGGCGGGGGCGACGCGGCGGACGTCTTTTGGACGGCCTTCGTCATCCCGGACTTCCTCAACTACCTGCTCGCCGGCGGGGCGCTGTCGCTGGTCTTCATCCCGCTCTACAGCGCCCACCTGACGCGGGGCGACGCGGAGGGCGGCGAGCGCGCCTTCGCGGCGATCGCCAACACGCTGGTCTTGGTCCTGCTGGTGGCGCTGGGCGGCCTGTGGCTCGCGACGCCGGCCCTCGCCCCCCTGGTCGCGCCCGGCTTTGACGCCGAGGCCCAGGCAGAGCTCGTCAAGCTCACCCGGATCGTCCTGCCAGCGCAGGCTTTTCACGTGATCGGCGGGCTGTTGGGCGCCGTGCTCCAGGCCCGAGACCGCCACGCCCTGCCGGCCCTCGCCCCGCTGCTCTACACCGGGAGCATGGTGGTGGGCGGCCTTGTGGGCCAGAGCGCCGAGGGCTTCGCCTGGGGGGTGGTGGTCGGGAGCTTCCTCGGGCCCTTCTTGCTGCCGCTCATCGGCGTGCTGCAGGTGGGCTTCCGCTGGCGCCTGGGCATCGACCTGCGCGCGCCGGACCTCCGCACTTACTTCATCCGAAGCCTGCCGATCATGCTGGGCTTTAGCGTGGTCGCGGTCGATGATTGGATCCTGCGGCGCGAGGGCTCCTTGCTCGCCGAGGGCGCCATCTCCACGCTGCAGTACGCCAAGACGCTGATGAAGGTGCCGATGGGCGTCTTCGGCCTCGCGACCGGCGTGGCGGCCTTCCCCACCCTGAGCCGCCTCGTGGCGGCGGGCCAGCCCGAGGCCGCCTGGACGGCGCTCACCGGCGCGCTGCGGGCCATGCTGGTGCTGGCCTTTGGCGCCCAGGTCGTGCTCACGGTCTGCGGCCAAGACATCGCGGCCCTGCTCTACGGCGCCCGCATGGGCCCCGACCAGATCCACGACATTGGCATGGTGCTGGCCATTTTCGGCATCGGCCTGTGGGCCTGGGCGGCGCAGACCGTGGTCTCGCGCGGCTTCTACGCCCTCGGCCAGACCTGGCTGCCCACCGCGCTCGGCTCGGCGGTCGTGCTGTTCGCGCTGCCGGTCTACAGCAGCTTGGCCGGTCGCTTCGGGCTGATGGGCCTGCCGCTCGCCACCTCCATCGCCATCACCAGCTACGTCGTGGCCCTCATCACGCTGCTCAAGGCCCGCATGGGCGGCGCGGACTCGGGCCTGGGCCGGTTCTTCCCCCGGGCGGCCCTGGCCACCGCGCTGGCGATCGCGGCCGGCGGCGGCGCGCGGGTGGGCCTGCTCGCCCTGACCGACGGCCTGCCGGCCAGCCTCGGCGCGGTCCTGCGGCTGGGCGGCGCGGGCCTCGTCGGCGGCCTCAGCTTCCTCGCGCTCGGAAAGCTGCTGCGCGTCGCGGAGGTCGACGCGGTGGTGGGCCTCGTGCTGCGGAAGCTTCGGTCCCGCCTGCCGGGGCGCGCCGGGGCCCCGCGGCCATGAGCGCCGACGCCGACCGCTGGCGGCCGCTGAGCCCGCCCGAGCTGCGCGGCGCCTGGAACGCCGCCCTGGCCAGCGGAGATCCCGAGCGGGCGCTGATGCTGCGCCGGGGCGAGCGCCTGCACAGCGCCCTGCCGGCGGTGGTGGGCGGCGTGCGCCGGGTAGCGCTGGTCGAGGCCGACGCCTTCAGCAGCACCTGGGAGGGCGTGGCCGTCGAGTCCGGCGCCCGGGCGCGGCTCCGGGTGCTCGACCCCGACCAGGCCGCCGATCCCGAGCTGCGCCAAACCTTCGCCGCCCCGGCCGCCAGCCGGGCCGAGCGCCCCGCCGATCCCCTGCCCTGCCTCCGCTGCGCCCTGCCCGGCCCCTCGCTGGGCCAGCTCATCGAAGACAACGACCTGCACGCTGAAGCCACCGTGTACCGCTGGGCCGCCACCGGCCTCGCCGCCCTCGCCGCCCTGCACGCCGAGGGGCAGCGGGTGGGCGACCGGCTCGGCGCCGCGCTCTGCCTCGGGCCGGAGGGCCTGCGCTGCGTGCTCCTCGGCCCGGCCGCCCCCGCCGCCGCCGACCCCCGGGCCGACGTGCAGGCCTTTGCCGCTGCCCTCTCCGCCCTCGCCAGCGAGCCGCCCGGCCCTTTGTCGGCCCTGCTGGCCAGCTGGGTGGACGATCCCCCGCCGAGCGCCCACGACGCCGGCGCGCTGCTCGGCCAGACCATGGCCCGCAGCCTGCTCGAGCGGCGCCACCGCCTCGCCTTGCGCCACCGCAACCGCCAGAGCCGCGCCCGGCACGCCGCCCTGCGCGCCCTGGTCGAGGCCCTCGCCGCCGCCCTGCCCCCGCCGCGGGCCGACGTGGCCGTGCACTGCGGCCACGACGGGCTGCTCACCCGCGTCGAGAGTGACGTGCAGCACGTCAAGGTCGGCACGGCTGAGCGGGGCGGGCCGGTGGCCTGGGCCCCCCTCTGGTCGGCCGCGGCCGGCCTGGACGCGCCGCGCGCGCGGGCCCTGCTGCGGGCCTGGGCCACCCGCGGGCGCGGGGACGAGGCCGGGCGCGCCGCCGCCAACGCCGCCCTCGGCGCCCAGGATCTCGACGCCGAGCGGCTGATGCGCTGGATCGCCGCCGTCGCCCGCCTGCGCGCCGCCCGCCTGCTGCTCGCCCACCGCTGAGCCCGCCGCCCAGGCCGACGCCCGCCGGGTGCTATCCTCGGCCCGTGGGCGCAGACTGGACACCCGATTGGCGCG
>CANHON010000183.1 GCA_947462115.1 Deltaproteobacteria bacterium
ATCTCTTTGGTGACCACGCCCTCGTAGCGCATGACGCGCCCGATGTGCTCGTTGGTGAAGGGGCCCACCACCGGCTCGTAGTAGAGGGCCGAGCGGGTGTACTCGATGTCAACGATGTCATGTGCATAGATCATGTTGACTTCAAAGCTGGTGCGAACGCCGCGCACCCGCAGCTTCACGCGGTCGCCGGTGTCGAACAGGGAGAGCCGCGAGTCAAACAGCACGAAGATGCCGCCGGTGCGGTCCTGCACGAAGTAGCTGGTGTAGTACTTCTCGTCGCTGTTCTCGGGGGCGCCGCTGCTGCCGCCCGCGTCGTCGATCTGGGCCGCGCAGCCGTCGGTCTTGATGTACCAAGCCGGCCGCAGGGTGACCGTGCCCTCGATCTCGAAGGGCAGGTCCTCTTCGACCGCCGAGGGGCAGCCGGAGTCCGCTGGGAACTGCTCGCCGGGGCCGTAGGCGATGTCCCAGTAGTCGGCGACCGGGAAGACCGCCTCGCTCAAGGCAGCGATGGTCGCGCCATCGTCGACCGGGAAGTCGTAGTTGACCTCGGTGTAGGCGATGGGCTCTTCGACGTCCTCTTGGACGCCGGAGTCGAACCAGCCCGAGGGGTCTTCACCCTTGTCTCGGGCGTCGACGCAGGCGGGCAGGCAGAGCAGGAGGCAGGCGAGTCGGCGCGACATGGGGGCTCCAAGGCGGGGGGCCACGACGACGAGGCCCCTGCCCCGCCGTCTGTCGGGGCGCGCGGCTTAGAACACCACGTAGCGCCAGTCGTAGTTGAAGATGTTGATCTGCGGCGCGCCGCTGAAGATGTCGAGCGGGGCCAGCGCCTGCACGCAGTCGCCGTTGCGGTCCGGGTAGTCGCCGAGGCTCTCGAGGTTGATGCGGTAGGCGACCGTCTGGCTGCCGGAGCGCAGGTCGAAGCAGGAGTAGGCGCCGCCGCAAGCGACCGGCTCGGTGACCAGCTCGCCCCAGATGTGCACGTTCTGGTAGGCCCAGGCGTTGACGTCGATGGCGGTGTCGTAGCCCACGTTGTAGAAGATGGGGTTGCCGCTGCTGTCGATCGAGAAGTCGCTGAGGCCGGTGATCTCGAGCTTGTCGAAGTAGTTGGTGACCTGGGTGACCGTGAAGGACACGTTGTCGCCGGGCTTGACGCCCAGCGTGTCGTCGCCGGCGCGGAAGGTCAGCACGGTGCCGCTGGCGTCGGAGATCCAGATGTCGGGGCCCGCGCCGGAGGGGGCGTAGCCGACGCTGGTGACGGTGGCGCCGCTGATGGGCAGGGAGACCTCGACGGGCTCCTCGCCCTCGGGCAGCGCGGCCTTGACCGCGGCGATGCCGGCGTCGTTGGTGTAGGGCGTGGTGCTCAGCAGGGTGGCGTCCATGTACTCGGTGTCCATCCACAGGCCGATGTCCACGGGCGCCTGGCAGTCGGTGGTGCCGCCGCCGTCGCCGCCGCCGTCCGCCGTCCCGTCGGTCCCGCCGTCGGCGCTGCCGTCGGTCGTGCCGTCGCCGCTGCCGCCGTCGGTCGTGCCGTCGGTGGCGCCGTCCGTCGCGCCGTCGCTGCCGTCGTCTTTGTCTTCGGGCAGGCGATCTTCGCAAGCCACCAGCGCGGTGAGGCTGAGCAGGAGGCTGAACGACAGGCGGGGCGATGCGGAGAAGCGAGCGGTGGTCGAGGACATCAGGGCCTCCGGGGCGAACAGGTGATGAGGGGTGGGCTGCGGCGGGGCCGCTCGCCTTCGAGCGCTGCGCTAACCGCACGCCAGCCGGTCGCGTGTGGCAGCCGCGCCACAAGTCTGCGCCGCTCAGCCATCCATGGCCCCAGCCGCGCCGGCTGTGCTTAGGCTGCCCCACCCGATGGCGGCCCGCTCAGCCAGAGGCCGCCATGCGCGTCCCGGTGGGCGACCGGGTTCCACACCAGCTCCCAGGACAGTCCGCCGGGATCGGCCACCAGGGCCCGGGCGCCGCCCCACGGGGTCGGCTGGAGGGGCCGCAGCACTGCGCCGCCTGCAGCGGCCCATCGCTCCACTAGATGGGTTAGCTGATCGTAATTGTCGGCGTTGTGGGACAGCAGGACCCGCGGCGGACGCGCGCCGGCGCCGGTCGGGGCCGCGGCGCCCTCCCCTGCCTCTCCGAGCTCGACGGCCCAGCGGTCTTCAGAGAGCAGCGCGAGCAGCAGGCCGTTGAGCTGAAAGAAGGCGTAGCCCCCGCCGCGGCGCGCCGGCGTCCAGCCCAGCGCTGTGTAGAAGCCGACGGCGCCCTCCAGATCGGGGGTGGGCAGCGTGATGAAGCTCAAGGTCGGCTGCAAAGGGCCCTCCGGGGCCGCCTCGCGTGGGGCGGCGCGCTCGGCTAACGGTGGCCGCGGCCGGGTGTCCCAGGTGGAGGGCGCGGGCGCGCAGAGGTGAGCCTTGATTGAGCGCGCTGGGGCGGTGCCCCTCCCCGACATCGCCGAAGGTCCGGCTCGCCCGGCGGAGCAGCGGCCCAACCTGCTCGGCATGCGCCCCGAGGATCTGCTGCAGTGGGCCGTTGAGAACGGCGTGCCATGCGGTATTCAAGAGGCCCGCAAGGTGCTCGGCCACATCATCTCCGAGGGCAACGACGACCTCTACGCCATGCGCCGGCCCATCGGAAAGGCCCTGGTGCGGGCCATTGACGCCGGCACCCGCCGCGATCGGCTCCGGGTGCTGGAGCGCTTCGTCGATCCGGTCGACACGAGCGTGCGCTACCTGTTCGAGCACGCCGACGGGCTGCGGTCGGAGGCGGTGCGCATCCCCTTGCACAAGCCGGGCTGCTTCTCGGTCTGCTTGTCGAGCCAGGTGGGCTGCGCGATGCGCTGCGCCTTCTGCGCGACCGGGCGGCTCGGCCTGGAGCGCAACCTGTCGCCCGATGAGATCGTCGCCGCCTTCCTGACGGTGCGCGACGAGGCGCCAGGGAGGGTGACGGGCGCGGTGTTTATGGGCCAAGGCGAGCCGCTGCACAACTACGACGCGGTGATCCAGGCCGCCTCGGTGCTCAGCAACCCTTGCGGCGGCCGGATCTCGGCCCAGGCCATCACCATCTCGACGGTGGGGCTCGTGCCGCGCATCCGGCAATACACAGCCGAGGGCCATAAGTTTCGCCTGATCGTTTCCCTCAGCTCGGCCCTGGCCGACCGCCGCAAGCGCCTCATGCCGGTCGCAGGAAAGTGGACGCTCGACGAGCTGGCCGAGGCCATCCGCGAGCACCAAGCGGCCACCGGCGGGCGCTTCACGGTGGCCTGGGTGGTGATGAGCGGCGAGAACACCGACCCCGCCGAGGTCGAGGCCCTCCAGGCCCTGCTCGGCGACGTGCCGCTGCGGGTCAACCTGATCGACGTCAACGACGCCCGGCCCGACGGCTTCCGGCGCGCGCCTGATGTAGAAAGGAAGGCCTTTATGGACGCGCTGCAGGTCCTTCAGGTGCCCATCGTCCGGCGCTACTCGGTGGGCCAAGACCAGCGATCGGCCTGCGGCATGCTCGCGGCCACCTGGAGCCCCAATGACGCCTGAGCTCCAGCAGGCCGCCCTCGTCGCGATGGCGCAGCTCTCGCTCTTGCGGGAGTGGTACTACGCCAACACCCATCGTTTTGATGGACTGCTCCGTCCTCCTTTGCTGGAGGTGGTGCCGCTCGGTCGGCGCCTCGGCGCCTGGGATGGCCGCTCGGGCACCCTGAGCCTCGACCGCGACATGGTGCTGGGCCAGCCCTGGGGCGTCGTGATCGGGGTGCTGCTGCACGAGATGGCGCACCAGTACTGCGATCGCCACCTGGGCATGCCCGCCGAGCAGCACGGCGCCACCTTCCGCCAGGTCTGCTTGGACCGCGGCATCGACCCCTCCGCCGCGGGGCTGCCGAGCGAGGCCGCGGGGGAGGCCGAGCCGGCCGTGCTTCGCCGCATCCAGAAGCTCCTCGCCTTGGCGGAGAGCCCCGAGCTCCACGAGGCCGAGGCCGCCATGGCCATGGCCCAGCGCCTGATGCGCGAATACAACGTGCAGATCGTCAATGAGGACCGGGCGCGGCGCTTCTCTACCCGGCAGGTGGGGCCGGGCATGGTCCGCATGCCGCTCTACATGAAGCTGCTCGGCTCGCTGCTGTCGGAGCACTTTTTCGTCTATGTCATCCTGGTCACCGGCCTCGACATGAGAAAAGAGGGGCAGGAGGTCCGCTCCCTGGAGGTCACGGGCACGCCCGAGAACCTCGACATGGCCACCTACGTCTATGATTTTATGATCCACACCGGCGAGCGCCTGTGGCAGGAGCTGCGCCGCAGCCGGGGCCTCAAGGGCGAGCTCGAGCGCCAGCGCTTCTTCGCCGGCCTGGTGAGCGGCTTCGCCGAGAAGCTCCGCCTGGAGCGCGTCCGGGTGGAGGAGACCGGCCTCGTCTGGGTGGCCGATCCGCGCCTAAACGACTGGGTGGACCGGCGTTATCCCCACCGGCGCAGCTCCCGTTCGACGGGGGCGGCCCGCACCGAGGCCTACGACGCCGGCCGCGCGGCGGGCAAGGACCTCGTGCTCAACCGCCCGATCGAGGGCGCTGCGGCGGCGCGTGGGCGCGCGCTCACCGGGCCCACCGGGCGCTGAACCCCCCAAATAGCGAGGATGCCGCCATGAGCGTTGATCTCGGGAAGCACAGCCAAGGCCCCAGCCCCTTGGCCGCCATCGACCCGGTGCACCGGCAGCTCGCGGCGCTGGGCCACGGCCTCAGCTTCGTCGAAGGCGGCGTGCTCGGGCCGCTTTTGCTCTATGTGATCAAGAAGGACGAGTCGGAGTTCGTGGCCTTCCACGCCCTCCAGAGCCTGTACTTTGGCCTCGTCTTCTTGGCGGTGCTGACCCTGACCTGCGGCGCCGGCCTGCCCTTGGTCCTCGTCTACATCGGCTTTGAGATCAAAGCGACCATCGAGGCGAGCAACGGCGCCTGGTACTGCCTGCCGGTGGTCGGCGAGTGGGCGTGGCAAAAGCACAGCCCGGCTTCGGCGCGGGCCCGCGGCCAGGGCGTTTAGAACGGGCGTTTAGACGGGGCGCCTAGACGGGGCGTTTAGACCGGGCGTTTAGACCGGGCGGCTGAGGCCCTCCAGCCGCTGCAGCTCGTCTTCGCCGCGGCTGAGCAGCAGGTAGCCGCGGGTGAACGGCAGGTCGGTGAGCACCTTGGCCGCGGGCACCGTGACCAGCATGCCGACACAGCAGGCCACCAAGCCCATCATGGACAGCATGCCGGCCAAGAACCGCATCACAAAGCCCCACAGCAGCAGGTTGAGGCGGTTGCCGCCCGCCAGCTCCATGCTGCGGCGGAGCGCGCCGCGGACCGTCTCGCCGTCGAGGGCGATGGCGTGCGGCCCGAAGGCGGCGCCGAGCTGCCACCAGATGTAGGGGATCATCGGCACGCCGATCAGCAAGATGAGCGCGGCGATGCCGGCCGGGAGGCTCTCGGCGTGGGCGGCCCAGGCCCCCAGGAGCAGGCAGGGCCCGCCCAGCAACGTCCAGATGCCGAGGCTGATGCTGCCGGTGAGCAGGGTGTAGCCGAACATCGGCCGGAAGCGGCTGCCCGCCGAGAACAGTGTGCTCAACGTCGTTGTGCCCGTGACCAGCACCTGCTCGTGCATGCGGATCCAGCCCACCTGCAGGAAGGCGCTGAAGGCGGCCCACAGCAGCCCGGCGCACAGGCCGAGGAGGAGCAGCAGGCCGATCGCCAGCACCAACAGGGCGAGGTTGACGCCGTCGAGCTGGCTCTCGAACCATTGGCTGAGCTCGCTCGGGTCGGGGAGGCTCCCCGAGCTGCCGCTGCCGCCGCCGCCGCCCCCGCCGCCGGGCGAGACCGGGCCGCCGCCGGAGCCGCCGGTGAGGACGCTCATGATCAAGCCCGCGATCAGCAGCGGGAGCGGCGCCGCCTTCAGGGCGCTGACCGTCACCGTGATGCTCTCGCCAAGGTCAAAAGCACGCCAGAATTTCATCGGCCCCCCGCCCGCGGCCGCCCTCAGCGCGGGGCGTCGGCCGCCCACAGGCTCGGCAGGGCGTCGTCGGGCACCTCCGTCTGGTAATCACCCAAGAAGGGCCGGACGAGCCGGTGGAATTGTTGGGTGGCCCCCAAAGCGGCCCGCAGCGCGTCTCCCCAGGGCTCGCCGAGCGCGTCCGCGTAGGCCCGCCGACCGTCGGCGCAGATCCAGGCCTCGCGCGGCGAAGCGTCCATCGGGGCGAAGGGATCGGCGGGGATCTGGTCGTAGTACTCGCGGAACATGCCGGTGGGCCCGAAGAACCGCCGGAGGCCAAAGTCGTCGGCCAAGGCCGCCTGCATGCGCTGGCAGGCGTACTCCCGGAGGTCATCCGGGTCGTCCAGCGGGAAGCCCCAGTCGCGCTCGCCATAGCTGTCGAGCCCGTTGGTGATCCAATGGCAGAGCTCGTGAAACACCATCTGGGCGAGGGTGTCGTCGGGGTCGAGGTCGCAGCGCGGCCCCAAGGCCAGCAGGCCCGCGCCGTCGGTCATGCTGAAAATGCTGTCGTCGCGGCGCACCACGAGGCCGAGGCGGCGGGCGGCGCTCAGCCAGATGAGCTCCAGCGGATCGACGTAGCGGCTGTGCACCGGGCGCTCCCAGCCGGGCTGGATGCGGACCGCGCCGTCGAAGCGGCCCGGCGACGCCCGCCGGCGCTCCACAGGGCCCAGGGGGAAGCTCCGGCAGGCGTCCGCGGGGGCGATCGGACGGGTGGCCCCGTCGAAAACGCCCTCGTAGGCGTCCATCGAGGCGACTGGCCGCGCGGGGGCGGCCGCTGGCGGCGCTGGGTGCTCGCGTCTCATGCTGGCCTCGCTGACCGGCGGCTGGGCCCGAGGGGGCGTGGGGCGAGGGCGCTAACCCCGCGGCGGCGGTGGCGGCTCGCGCGCGATCGGCGCCGGCGCTTCGGGGGAGCGCGGCGCCGCGGCAGCGTTATCGGCCGGCATGTCGGAACGAAACACTGGCCTTTTCCTCCCCGGGCACCTGACGGCCGATCGCCTCGTCGCGGCCTTCTTGTCGGCCCCGGCCGCGCCCCTCGAGCACCTCGTCGGCCCCGAGGCCCCGCGCCTCGGCCACGGCCAGCGCGGCGCGCCCTACACCCACATCGGGCTGCGGCTCTTTGAGGTGGCCGGCCTGCGCTTGCTGGACGACGACGAGCTCCCGCAGGCCGACGATCTCGAGGTGCAGCTCGGGGTGGCGCTCTCCGCGGTCGCCGGTCGGGCGGTGTTCGCGGTCTACGAAGAGGAGCAAGGCTACGGCGGTGTCGCTGTCTTCGAGGCCGGGCGCCTCGTGGAGCGGTCTTGTTTTGACGCCCGCGGCACCGCGCCGGTGCGTCGAGACCTTCAGGGCGCGCAGGTGCTCCGGGGCTTGGATCCCAGCGACTGGATCTGGCGGCCGGCCAGCGACGCCATCGAGGCGGCCCTGCTCCCGATCCTCGGCCCCGGCGTCCGCGTCGACGATGACCTGCTGGCGCTGATCGAAGGCGCTGCTGCCGCGCCCATCGCCCTGCCCCAGCGCCCGGCGCCCGCCGCGACCCGGCCGGCGTCGGAGCCGCAGCGCGCCGCCGAGGCGCCCCGCAAGCGCGACCGGCTGCTCGGCCTCGCGCGGGGGCTGCTGCGCCGAGGTTGACCTGCTGAGGGCTATTTTGCTGCCCGTTCCTTCAGGGCGCGAGCTGCTTGGCCAAGGCGCAGCCCTCGGCCTCTCCGAGGCGGCAGGCCTCCCGCGCGCCCGCCGCGGCGGTGCGGCGCAGGGCCTCGTCTGGGGGCTCGGCCGCCTGGGCGGCTTGGCAGCTGGCCCGGCCGAACCAAGCGGCGGCGTCGCCCGCATTGTCGCGGATCAGCACGGTGAAGGCCTTCACGCAGCCCTCGTGGTCGCCCCGGGCGGTGCGCACCCGCCCGAGTCGGTGCTGGTCGGGCGCGCGGTTGGGGTCTTGGCCGAGCACGAACAGCAGGTCGTCTTCGGCGCCCTCGAAGTCGTCCCGCTCGTGCCGCAGCCGCGCCCGCAAGGACAAGGCCTCGAGGTGGCGGGGCTCGGTGACCAGCACCCGGTCGGTCATGCGCTCGGCCGCCTGGAGATCGCCGCGCTTGGCGAGGCGCTCTGCCTCCGCCAGATCGGGCGCCACGAGGCCCTCTCGGTAGCTGCGGGCCCGCTCCTCGGCGGCCGGGAGCAGGTCTAGGCGGCGCAGGGCGGGGTCCTGGCCGCTGTGGAGCTCGACCAGCTCTAGCTGGGTGAAGGCGGTCATCCCGTCGCTGGGGCCGCCGGTGAACCGCAGCTCGGCCTCGCCCCGATCGCCGGCGACACGAACGGTGGCGCTCACCGGGCCTTTGGGGTCCCACAGCAGCAAGGGCCCCGACCAGACGCCCTCGGTCCGCAGCGGCAGGCCCAGCAGGTGCTGCGCCGCTTCGCTCTCTTTGGCGATGCTGAGGGCCTCTTGGCTCACCTCCGCCCCTGCGATCCGCGCTTGCTGCAGGGCGGCGCCGCCGAGCAACAGCGCGACCCCGAGCAGCAGCGCGCCCACGCCCGCCCCGATCAACACCGGCAGGCGCTTTCGCCGCTGGCGGGCCTCCACCCGGGCGCGGGCCTGGGCGACGATGGGGTTGAGGGGCTCGGCGGCCGGCTTCGGTGGCGACTCGCTCACGTCGGGCTCCAGGGCGGCGGTGGGGCCAGCGGTGGGCGCAGAGCCTACCGCGGGCGCGCCCCCGAGCGCAGGCCTTCGCCGGCGCCCTCGCCGCCACAGCCGCCGGTGCGCTCATCGACAATGGCGTCTGCGAGGCAACTTCACGGATGCGCCATCATTCTGTCGCCAACTGGGCGCCCGGATGTGACCGGCCGCGTCTGGCAGGCCCGACGAGGCTACCGTTACCGTGCGCGCCAAGGGTCTGATGACCCGAAGCACCGCCCGAGACCAACGGGCTCCTCGCACCCAGGTGGCGCGCGTGTTCGCTGAATCAGTGATCGGAGATGAAGACCAC
>CANHON010000184.1 GCA_947462115.1 Deltaproteobacteria bacterium
CCCCGCGCCCGCTTGGCAGCCGGCGCCCCCCAGCCCCAGCTGGTCGGGCCAAGGCGGCGAGAACATCGGCCAGGGCGCTGCTCCCGACGCGGCACCCCCCAAGGGCGGCGGCCCCGGCAAGCTCGTCGTCCTCGGCTTGGTGGGCCTCGCGCTGCTGTGCGGCTTGGCCTCCACCGTCGCGGGCGGCGTCTACTTTTGGCAGTCCAAGCAGGCGACCGAGGCGGGCACCGAGGCGGCCACCGAGGCCGCGAACGGAGGGGCCGAGGTCCCGGCGCCATCGGCCGAGCCCAGCCCCTCGGCCGAGCCCGCCGAGCTGGCCGCCGCCACCGACACCGGGGCGACCCAAGGCAAAGGCAAGGCCAAAGCGAAGGCCAAGGCCAAAGCAGAGGCCAAAGCCGCCAAAGCCGAGGCCAAAGCCGCCAAAGCCGAGGCGAGGGCCAAGGAAAAGGAGCGGGAGAAGGCCGCGCCCGAGCCCAAGCCCGAGCGCAAGCCGGAGCCCAAGCCCGAGCCCAAGCCCAAGCCGGCCCCCGCGCCCAAGCCGGCCCCCGCGCCCGCCCCCGCCGCGAGCAGCGCGGGCTTCCCCGCCGCCGTGAAGTTCACCGTGACCGGCAGCGCCGACGCCGCCAAGGTCACCTGCGGAGACGGCCAGGTCGCCACCTTCACCGGAACCCGCCGGTTCGAGTTCACCGAGGTCACCTCCTGCCGCATCGACACCGATGAGGGGCGCGCCGCCATCACCGTGCGCCAGGGCGGCGCGGTCAACTGCACCGCCAGCGCCGCCGGCCTCGCCTGCAAGGGCCCCTGATGCGCGCCGGGTCCTCCGAGGCCGTTCACACCGCCGAAGCGGCGGCCCGGGCGGCGGGCGCCGTGATTCGGGCGGCGCTCACGGAGCGCGGCGGCCCGGCCGAGGTCAAGCACAAGGGCGCCATCGACCTCGTGACCGAGGTTGACATCGCCGCTGAGCACGCCATTTTGGAGCTGCTCGCCCAGCGCAGCCCCGGCGTGCCGGTCCTGGCCGAAGAGGCGCAGGGCGCGGGAGACAGCGGCGGGGCGGCCACGGCCTCCACCCGCTGGATCGTCGATCCGCTGGATGGCACCACCAATTTCGTGCACGGCTTCCCGGCCTTCTGCGTGTCGGTGGCCCTGGAGCAGGACGGGGCGCAGGTCGCGGCGGCCATCTACGAGCCCCTGCTCGACCGCTGCACCACGGCCGGGGCGGGCAGCGGGGCCTGGGCGGAGGGCCAGCGCCTCCGGGTCAGCGGCTGCAGCGCCCTGGACCGCGCCCTGCTGCTCACCGGCTTCGGCTACGACCGTCGGGCCCGAGCGGACTTTTACCTGCACTTTTTCAAGTACTTTCTCGAGCGCACCCAGGGCATCCGCCGGGCCGGATCGGCCGCCCTCGACCTCTGCCACATCGCGGCGGGGCGGGCCGACGCCTATTGGGAGCACAGCCTCGGGCCCTGGGACGTCGCGGCCGGCGCCCTCATCGTGCAAGAGGCGGGCGGGGTGGTCACCGACATGACCGGGGGCCCGCTGAGCCTGCGCGCCCCGCGCCTGCTCGCCAGCAACGGCCACCTGCACGATGAGATGGTGGCCGCCCTCTCTCACTTGATAGAGTCCGCCCCGGCCTGAGGGCGCCCCCTCCGGCCCCGGGATCCGCCCCCGCGCGGCCCCGCTGAACGACCTCGCAGGGAGCGCCCGTGGGAATCGCAGTCGGCATCGATCTTGGCACCTCCAACTCCGTGGTCGCCACCGTGATCGACGGCCAGGCCGTCGTCCTCGCCGATATTGAGGGCCGCAGCGTGCACCCCAGCGTGGTGGCCTTCGGCTACGGCCACGCGGTGGTCGTGGGCCACCGGGCCAAGGCGCAGCTCGCCTATGCTCCTGAAAACACTGTCTTCTCCGCCAAGCGCCTGATCGGCCGCCGCTACAACAGCGACGAGGTGGACCGCATCCGCCGCATGGTGGCCTGGGGTGTGGCCGAGGGCCCGCACGGCGACGCCCGGGTGCGGGTCAAGGGCAAGGTCTACGCGGTGCCGGAGATCAGCGCCCACGTGCTCGCCCACATGAAGGGCATCGCCGAGCAGGCCACGGGCCAAGCCGTGGACGGCGCCGTGATCACCGTCCCCGCCTACTTCAACGACCAGCAGCGCCAAGCCACCCGAGACGCCGCCACCATCGCCGGCATCAAGTGCTTGCGGATCATCAACGAGCCCACCGCCGCGGCCCTGGCCTATGGCTATGGCCAGGGGCACCAGCAGAACATCGTCGTCTATGACCTCGGCGGCGGCACCTTCGACGTCTCGGTGCTGCGGCTCGACGGGGAGCTGTTCGAGGTGGTGAGCACCGCCGGGGACACCTTCTTGGGCGGCGATGACTTCGACGGCGCCATCTGCGATCACCTCGCCGCGCAGCTGCTGGAGCAGACCGGCATCGACATCAGCGGCAACCACAGCGCCCACACCAAGCTGCTCGAAGCGGCGGAGCGGGCCAAGAAGGCGCTGAGCAAGGTCAACGCGGTGGCGGTGAAGGTGCCCGGCCTCGGCCGCGACGCCCAAGGCAACCCCGTCGGCCTGCAGACCCAGCTCGACCAAGCCACGGTGCAGCGCCTGGTCATGCCGTTGATCCAGCGGTCCTTCTCGGTGTGTGACGAGGCCCTCAACCAAGCGGGCCTCAGCCCCAAGCAGATCGACAACGTCCTGCTGGTCGGCGGCATGACCCGCTTCCCCTTGGTGCGCGAGGCGGTGGGGCACTACTTCGGCAAGGCGCCCCTCGACCACCTCAACCCCGATCAGGTCGTGGCCCAGGGCGCGGCCATCCAGGCCTTCTCGCTGACGGCCTACAGCGACCAGCCGGCCGCGGTGCTGCTCGACGTGACGCCCCAGACGCTCGGCGTCCGCATGGTGGGCGGCTTCCTCGACCCGATCATCCCGCGCAATTCGCAGATCCCCACCGAGATGTCCAAGATCTTCACCACCGCCCACGACGGTCAGGAGGAGGTCCGCATCCGGGTCCACCAAGGCGAGAGCCGGATCGCCGACGAGAATGAGCTGCTGGGCGAGTTTGTGCTCAGCGGGCTCCGGGCGGCGGCGCGCGGAGAGGTCAAGGTGCGGGTGGCCTTCGCCATCGACGCCGACGGCATCGTGAAGGCCTCCGCCCAAGACGTCGAGAGCGGCCGGAAGGTCAACCTCACGCTGCAGGCCAGCAGCAACCTCACCGCGGTCGAGGTCGAAGAGCTCAAATTTGACGAGCTCGGCTTCTAGTACCGCAAGCCCGGAGGCCGCCCCGCGGCCCGCAGACCGACCCCGATCGGCAGGAGCATGGGATGGACGCACAGGAGAGGTTCGCGGTCGAGATCATGACGATCCACGAGCTGCTGCCCGAGCTCAGCTACTACCGCATGCTGCTCGTGGCGCCCGAGGCCGAACAAGAGGCCATCGGCGTCGCCTTCCGCCGGGAGAGCCGCCGGCTGCACCCCGACCGCGCCAGCACCTTGAGCAACGAGGCGGCCAAAGAGAAGGCCAACGACGTTTTTCGCGTGATCAACGAGGCGTGGCGGGTTTTGCAGGACCCCGAGGCCCGCGCCCGCTACGACGTCCTGCTCGCCGACGGCGTGCTGCGCATGACCGACGACGCCCGGGCCGGGGCGAACAACGACAAGCGGGCCGGCGACCCCGAGTCCGCCGTCACCCACCCCAAGGCCGAGAAGTACTGGAAGATGGCGCTGCGCGACTTCAACGACGCCCAGTACAAGTCCTGCGTGATGAACATCCAGTTCGCGCTGAACTTTGAGCCGGGCAACGAGACGATGAAGGAGTGGCTCGACAAGGCCACCAAGCTGCGCGACCAAGACGAGTCCAAGAAGGAGAAGAACCCCTACAAGCTGCGGTTGATGTAGGGCTCCCCCTCGGCTCCGGGCGCCTCGAGCACGAGCTTGCCGAGGTGCTGGCCTTCGCCGAGGGCGGCGAGGGCCTCGGGCAGCGCCGAGAGCGGCCACCGGGCGTGGATCACCGGCCGCAGGCTCGGGTGGGCGGCGAGGGCGGCGTGCAGCGCGGCGTGGTCTTCGCCGCTGCCGACCATGATCCCCTGCAGGCGCAGCCCGCGCATGAAGATCGAAGTGAGGGGCAGGGTCGTCACAACACCGTCCAGCACGCCAATCAACGCGATCGTCCCCCCAGCTTTGGTGGCGGCGATGCTCTGGGCCAAGGTGCCCGCGCCGCCCAGCTCCACCACCCGATCGACGCCCTGCCCGCCCGTGGCCGCCCGCACCGCCTTGGCCCAGCCCGGCGCCTCGCCCGCGTCCACGATGACCTCGGCGCCCAGGGCCTCCGCCGCCGCGGCCTTGTGGCGGCTGCGGGTGACCAGCAGCACCCGCGCGCCCGCCAGACGGCCGAGCTGGACGGCGAACAGCGAGACCCCGCCGGTGCCGATGGTGAGCAGGGTCTGGCCCGGCTGCAGGCGCCCCTCGGTGAACAAGGCCCGCCAGGCCGTCACCCCCGCGCAGGGCAGTGTGGCGGCCTCGGCGTCGCTCAGGTGCGCCGGCGGCCGGAGCAGCGCGCGCGCTGGGAGGCAGCGGTGGGTCTGAAAGACGCCCGGCAGGGGGCCGCCCAAGGTCCCGGCGGTGGCCTCCGCGGGCACCGGCCCGGCCAGCCAGGTGGAGCAGAACAGCGGCGTGGCGCGATCTCCCACCGACCAGCCCTCCACACCCTCGCCCACGGCCTCGACCACGCCCACCGCGTCGGAGCCCGGCACCAAGGGCAGCGGCTGGCGCGGGTTGTAGCGCCCGGTGACCATGAGCAGGTCCCGGAAGTTGAGGCTCATGGCCCGCAACCGGAGGCGCACCTCGCCGGGCCCCGGCGCGGGCACGGGCGCCGATCGCCAGCGCAGGGCGTCGAGGCCGAAGCGCCCGTCGATGATCCAGCCGCCTGGGCCCTCCGCGCGCGCTTCAGACATGATCCCCCTCGGAGCGCGGGCAGCGGGGCCCTCGCCGTAGATCTCCCTTGACACTGGGCCATTGGCCCGGCAATGCTGACCCCGTGATTGGCGTCGGCGGCGGCGCTTCAATCAACCGACCCGCCGGTCCCCCCACGCACCCCAGGGGGCCGGACGTCCGCGGGGCCGACGCGCCCGCGCCCCAAACGAGGTCACCATGGCTGAGGACGTTGTCCGGCTCTATGGCTTCTCCCCGACGCCCCCGCCCGAGGTCTGGGAGCCCGGCTTCAACCGGCGCGAGGCCCCCCGCGACATGATCCGCACCACCGTCCGGTGGGACCACCGTCGGCTCGAGGATCAGCCCGGCGAGCTCCGCGACATCTCCGAGACCGGGCTGTTCTTCCGCCCCGCCTGCGGCACCGTGCGCTTCCGCCCCGACGACGTGGTGTGGGGCACGCTGATGATCGGCACCAAGCCACGGGTCTTCGCCGGAGTGGTGCGCTGGCGCGGCTGGAGCATCGAGCACCGCTGCGTCGGGCTCGGTGTGTCCTTGGAGCCCACCAGCCAGCTCACCGAGGCCGAGCTCATCGCCCTGCGCTTCCCGGTGGACCCGGCGGGCCGCCCCACGCTGTCGGTGCTGCGCGGCCGCGGTCTGGAGCGCGACTAAGGCTCAGCCGGGGGCCACTTCGCCCGCCGGGGCGGCTGCGGCTGCGGCGGCGGCGGCGGCGGCCTCTGCCTCGAGGCGAGCGGCCTCTGCCTGGGCCGCGGCTTCGGCCGCCTTGCGGGCGGCGGCGTCCGCCTCCACCTTGACCTTCAGCGTGGCGAGGCCCTTCTCGTAGTCGGCGCCGAGCATGTCGTCCATGTTGATGAAGACGCTCATGAGCTTGGCGCTGAGGTCGGCCTGCTGGTCGTAGGTCCAGGTCACCGAGACGCCCTCGCCCTCGGGCTTGACGGTGAAGCCGGCGTCGGCCTCGGACTGCCAGGGCGCGACGAAGATGAGCCGCATCACCACCTTCTCGGGCGAAGACTCGGTGATGGCCATGCTGCCGGTGCCGACCTGGTCGTTGCCCACCCACTCGTACTTGGCGCCGACGCCCTCGGCGGGCTCGCTGAAGGTCACCTTCTGGGTGGGGTCGATGTCCGACCAGGGGCTCCACTCGGTGAACTTCTTGAGGTTGTTGATGTGCGGGGCGACGTCCACGGGGGCCGCGGCGATGCTGACGCTGCGCTCCACGTGGAGGACGTCCGGCTGCATCATCGCGAAGCCAAGCAGACCGCCGACCAGCACGCCAACCACCGCCAAAAGTCCCAAAATCAGCTTCTTCATCCTGTGCTCCCGATCACAAAAGGGGCCGGTCTTCGGCGCCGCTTCGGCGCAAGTCCCGGTCCAACCGGGCTATTGACAGTGACAAGGTCTGTCCAGGCCGCCGGCCCCAGGCGGCGCGGGGCCCCGGCTGATCTCGACCCCTTGGCCCTGCTGCACGTCAATCCGCGCGGGGTCGCGCCCACGCGGCGCCGTCCTGGGCCCGGCGATCGGGGGGGCCCCAGGCCGCCGCCGCCGCCCCGACCCAGGGCTCCATCACGACGATCACGGCGAGGGCCTCGGGCCAGGGCGAGAGGGGCAGCGGCTGGCGACCCGCCGCCAAGCCGCCCAGGGCCGCGGCCTGCTCCGCCGGAAACAGCCCGGGGACGAGGCCGGGACGGTTCGGGTCGAGGGCCAAAACGCGCCCGTGGCGGGGTTGATCGGCCAGCGGACGCTGGGGGTGGACGCCTGGGCCGGCTGCCGGCAGCACCACCAGGGGCCCGGGCGGCAGGCCGTCGAGGGCAGCGGCGATCGCGCTCGGCGGGGCGGCGGCGGTCGGCAGCGGAAGCGGAAGCGGCGAGGCCAGCCCCAGATCGACGGCCACCAGGGCGATCAGGGCCCACTTGCGGGACGGCCGACCCGCCGAGAGCCGCGCCGCCCCCACCGAGGCCAAGGCCGCGAGCCCCACCGCCGCCACCGGGAGCAGGCGCCCGTGGTGGTTCACGAGCCCGGCGAGCGGCGCGAGGCCGAGCAGGGCCGCCGCGGGGTTGGCGAGGCCGGTGGGCTGGCCCATCCAGCACAGCGTCGGCCCCAGCGCGGCGCCGATGAGCAGGGCCGTGGCGGGCCCCCAGCGGCGCAGGGCAGCCCCGCCGGCGAAGGCGGCCAAAACAACGACGCTGAGCCCCAAATAGCCGGGGTGGACCCGGATCAGCGCGTCTCCCCAGTCCACCGCCCCTGGCCGCAGCAGGCTCGCGAGGTCGGCCCCGCGCCAGGGGTTCAGCGCCCACAGCGGCTCAAAGCCGAGGGGCGGCGCCCCGCTGCGGTGCCCGAGCCCGCCGAGGCGATCGAGGTGGGGCCAGGCGACCGGCGCGACCAGAACAACGGCCACGAGACCGCTCCCGACAAAGGACCGCCGCGAGGCGCCCAGGCGGAGCGCGCCCCAGCCGACCAGCAGGAGCAGGACCGCGCCGGCCCACGCCTGGAGCAGCCCCGCCGCGGGCAGCAGGCCCAGCGCGAGGCCGGCGCCCAGGCTCGACCGCCAGCCGGGGCGCCCGAGCGCGGCGAGGCCGAAGCACAGCAGGCCGAGGCCGAGATCTTCGGTGAGCCCGGAGCAGAGCCCGCCCAGGAAGGCCGGCGACCAAGCCACCGCGAGCCCGCCCAGCAGCGGCGCCCCGCCCAGGCGCCGGGCCAGGGAAGCCCCGCCCAAAAAAGCCATCAGCACGCCGATCAGCACCACCCCGTTGTAGCCGAGCGCCGCCCCATCGAGGCCCAGCGCCCCGCCGAAGCGCCCGAGCAGCGCGGCGATCAGGGTGGGCAGCGGGTCGATGACCGGCCAGGGCCCCGGGCGCAGCAGCAGGCCCTCGGTGTCGGTCGGCCAGCCGGGCAGGGCGGCGGCGTGCCAGCCCTGCACCCACAGGTGGCCCCAGAGCTCGGCGCCGGGGCTGCCGACGATCCGGCCAGGGGCGGCGAGCAGGCCGAGCGCCGGCACGGCGGCGATCCCGGCGCCGAACAACAGCTTGAGCCCTGATGACGGTCGCGACAGCCCGCACCCCCTGTCCCCTGACCTATGCTGGCCGGGGCAGCGCGGGGCGGCCCACGCAGGCGCCCGGTCTCGGCGCGCGGGCACGACCGCCCACGGGGAGCAGCATGGCCGAAGGGGAGCCCAAGGGCAGCGGGCAGGCGGGCGGGGCCTGGGGCGCCGCGCAGACCGCCCTGTCGTGGATCGTCGTGGTTGGCGTGCCTGTGGTCATCTGCGCCGCCTGGATCCACCACAACCTCGGCCACGTAGACGGGCACGAGGCGCAGGTGCGGCCCTTGGGCGGCCTCGCCTACGCCACCTTCGTCCAGCTCGCCGACAACTTCGCGCGCGGCGCCGGCTGGGTGCAGACGGTCCACCAAGGCTATGCCCAAGATTGGCGCTGGGGAGGGCATTTTACCCCGCTGTTCCCGGTGATGTCCTGGCTCAGCGGCCTCTCCGACAGCCCCTGGGCCTTGGCCCGCCTGCAGGTGATCGCCGTGGGGCTCGGCGTGCTCGCCTCGGCGCGCCTGGGCTGGGCCGAGGGCCGGGCGGTCGGGGCCCTCATCGGGGCCGCGCTCTACGCCGGCTCGGCGCCCATCATGTTGATGGCCTTGGCAGACTACCAAGACATCGTGCTCATGATCCCGGCCCTGCCGCTGGCCTTTTGGGCGGCCCGCCACGGCAGCGCGCTCGCTTTTGTGCTCTGCGCCGCCCTGCTCGGCTGCACCCGCGAGGAGGCCCTGGTGCTGCTGCCGGTGGTGGGCCTGGCCGGCGGGCTGCCCCGGGCGGTGCTCGGCGCGCTGGTCTCCGTCGGCTTTGTCGGGATCTACGCCGCGGAGGCGGCCTCGAGCTACGGCAACCCCCTGCTCACCATCGCCTCCTTCGAGGCCAAGGCGGCGTCGGCGCCGGTGATGCGGATCCCCCCGATCCCTTGGTCGCTCTACGGCTTCATGGGCGGCCCCG
>CANHON010000185.1 GCA_947462115.1 Deltaproteobacteria bacterium
CCCGCCGCTCGGCGAGGGCCGCGTCGCCCCCGGGCCAGTCCCCAGCGACAACGGCGCCGAGCGCGAGGTGGAGGACCGCCTCGGTGGGCGGCCCCAAGGGCACCGCCAGATCGATGGCCCCGGCGCGCTCGGCAGCCTCCTGGGCCCAGGCCACCGCCATCGCGCCGCTGGAGGGCCGACGGATCGGCGGCCCCGGCGGGGGCGGCGTGCAGCGCAGCCCGGTCATGCCCGGCCAAGCCGCCGCCCAGGTGACGACGCCAGCGAAGGGGTCGAAGGCCAAGGTGGGCGTGGCGCGGGCCCAGGCGACCGGGCGACCCGCCGCGTCCACCCAGCGCAGCATGCCCTCGTTGAGCGCGAGCTCGACCGAGGCCGCCCCGCGCTTGATCAGGCGCGCCATCAACAGCTCCCCGTCGTTCTTCGCCACCGCTCCCCCCCGTGCGCGCCCTGCGCCTGCGCTCCTCTATCGGAGCCACCGCGGGCGCACCTGTAGCCAACCCGCGCCAGCGCCGGCGGAGTTCGCGCCGCGCGACGAAAACGGTTGACAGCTGGGGCCTCCGCGGGTTCAATAACGATCGTTCGATAACCCGCCCCGCCCACCGCCCCGCCCGCGGTCCGTCCGCCCGAGGTGCCCGATGCCCGCTTGGAGCTATGCCACGATCCTGCTCATCCCCTTGATCTCGGTGGTCTGCCTGATCGTAGGCGGACCGCTGACCTGGGCGGTGCCGGTGCTCGTCTTTGGCCTCGTGCCCCTCGCGGAGGCCCGGCTGCGCGGAAGCCACCACAACCTCTCCCCCGAGGCCGAGGCCGGTCGCCGCGGGCGCCTGTGGGCCTACGACGCCATCATCTACGCGGCGCTCGCCCTGCACATCACCCTGCTGGCGGGCTTTCTCGTGGGGATCTCGGTCGATCGATGGTCGGGCCTGGCCCTCGCCGGCGCGGTGGCGACGGTGGGCCTGAGCTGCGGCGCCATCGGCATCAACCTCGGCCACGAGCTCGGCCACCGGCAGCGGGCCTTTCACCAGTGGGGGGCGCGCGTCGCGCTGTTCAGCAGCTTGTACCTGCACTTTCTCGTCGAACACAACCGCGGCCACCACACGCGGGTGGCCACGCCCGAGGATCCCGCCAGCTCGCGCCGCGGCGAGTGGCTGTACAGCTTCTGGCTCCGCTCGATCAGCGGCAGCTGGCGCAGCGCCTGGGCCTTGGAGGCCCGTCGCCTCGGCCTCAAGGGTCAAGGCCCGTTCTCGCCGCGCAACGAGGTGCTGACCGGCGCCATCGCCCAGGGCGGCGCGGTGCTCGGCGTGGGCCTCGCGCTCGGGCCGGCCGCGGCTGTCGCCTTCGTGGTCGTGGCGGCCCTCGGCGCCCTGCTGCTGGAGACCGTCAACTACATCGAGCACTACGGGCTGAGCCGCGGCCAGCGCCCCGACGGCCGCTACGAGCGGGTCACGCCCCTGCACTCCTGGACCAGCGATCGGCCCATCGGCCGGGCCCTGCTGTTCGAGCTCACCCGCCACGCCGACCACCACGCCAACGCCGGCCGGCCTTACCCCGTGCTGCGCCATTTTGAGGCCGCCCCGGAGCTGCCCCAGGGCTACCCGGCGATGATGGTGCTCGCGCTCGCGCCCCCCCTGTGGTTCAAGGTCATGGACCCCCACATTGACGCCGAGCAGGCCCGTCTGCGCGAAGCCGCCGCCGCCTGAGCCGCCGCGGCCCGCCTGCCCAGCCCGAGGCAGCCGAGCCCAACGGCGACGGGACAGCCGCGCCGCTCCTGTGCGAGACTGCGGCCCCCGGAGCCCTCCATGCGCCTCAGCTTCTTCGCCCCCTGCCTTCTCGCGGCCTGCGCTGTGGCCTGCGCCCCGAGCGCCGATGGCGACAAGGCCCTCGACGACGCCAATCCCGATGACAGCGGCGCGGACACCGCCGGCGAGGACGGGGCGAGCTGGGACCCCGATGCGACGATCTACGAGAATTGCTGGTCGGACCTGCGGCCGGCCGAGGCTGGCTTCCCGGTCTACGAGAACTTCGGGCTCATCCCCGGCCGCCACTGCCAAGGCAGCGACCACCAGGACATCACCGGCGTCGAGAAGCTGGTCTTCCTCGGTGACTCCATCACCGCCGGCACCCCGCCGACGCCCTCGGACGAGATCTGGCGGGCCCGGTTCACCCTGGCGATGAAGGCCCGCTTTGGCGAAGGGCTGGAGGTCGCGGACTGCAGCGAGTTCGGCGCGCGCACCGACGACTACCTGCCCGACCAGCTCCCCCGGTGCTTTCCGGGCCCGGAGCCCAAGCGCACCCTCATCGTCAGCACCATGGGCGGCAACGACCTGTTCTCCGCCGCCAGCGCCTACACCGAGGGGCGCGGGATCGACGCCGCCCTCGCCGTCCTCGACCGGGCCGTGGGCTACCAGCGCGAGGCCCTGCGCAGCCTGCGCGAGACCGAGGCCGAGCGCTTCCCGGCCGGCCTGTTCGTCATCACCGCCAACGTCTACGAGTTCACCGACACCACCGGCGACCTGTCGAGCTGCCCCTTGGCCGATCAGCTCGGCTTTGGCGGCCAGGCGCGGGAGGTGACCTTCGCGACCAGCTACATGAACGCCCAGTTCGCGCAGGTCGCCGTCGAGACCGGCACCGATCTGGTGTTCATGGGCGAAGAATTCTGCGGCCACGGCTTCCACGGCGATGACCCGAGCCTGCCCTGCTACCGCGGCCCCGACACGCCGGAATTCTTCGACCTGACCTGCATCCACCCGACCTCGGCCGGCCACGAGAAGCTCAGCGAGATGTTCACCGCCGTCGTCGATGGCTGAGCGGGATCGGCTCCAGCACGCCACCTCCAGCGAGGGCGCGCGGCTTTAGCGGGTGGTGCAGCGCTGCAGGCCGGCGCGGCAGGCCACCGTCACCGTCTGCCCAGCCCGCACCTCGACCCGGCCGGCGGACACCGGCGCCCCGCCGTCGAAGCTGACCCGCAGCTCGTAGCTGCCGACGGGCACCACCCCGGGGCCGTGGCTCGCGCCGCCGGAGACCAAGCGGACCTTGGCGCGGTCGCCGGTGACGAGGACCCGGCCGGTCGGCGCTTCGGGCTCGGGGGCCGGGCGGGGCTCCGGCACGGGCTCCGGCTCGGGCGCGGGCGCAGGGGCGGGGCTCCGGCGCGGCTTGGGGCTGCGGGCGCTGCTGGGCGCGGGCCCCGGCTCCAGCGCCACCGGAGCCTCGGGCTCCTCCTCCGCCAAGGCGGCGGCCCCGCCGGCCCCCGCGTCAGCAACAGCGTCGTCGGCGCCATTCTCAGCGTCGTCAACCTCAGGCGGATCGCCCTCGGGCTCGGCCAGGGCCGAGGGGTCGCCGCGGGGGGCGGTCGCCGGTGCGGCTTCGGTGTTGCCTTCAGTGTTGGCTTCGGTGTTGGCTTCGGTCTCGGCCGCCGCGTGCGCCGCCGGGTCCGCTGCGCGCAGGCGGGGGCCGAACAGCCGGTAGCCGACGAGGCCGAGCCCGAGCACCAAGGCGGCGCCCACCGCCGCGGCCGCGAGGCCCACCAGCAGGGGCGCGGGGCCGTGGGCCACCGGCGGGCGGGGCGCGGCCTCCGCCGGGGGCGCGGGCGTAGCGGCCGCTGCGGGCAGGTTGGGCACGAAGCGGGTCGGCCCCTCCAGGTCGTGATCACCGTGCAGCGGGGCACCTTGCTCGGGACCGGCGCTGGCCTCGGGGGGCGATGCGGCCGCGCGTGCGCCGAGGGCCCCGCCGCCGAGCCGGGCCGCCGCCGCCAACAGGGCCGCCGCGACCACCGCCGCGTCCGGCCGCGGGGCCCCGGGCGGGCCGATCGCCGCCGCCACGGTCTGAAACAGGGCGGGCTCCGGGGCGGCGGCCCACAGCGCCGCGGCCTGCTCCCGCTGCCAGTCGGCCTCGTCGAGGCCCGGGGGCGGCCGGGCGGCGGGCCCGCCGAGCAGGTGCAGGCAGAGGCCGCAGGCCCAGCGCAGCGCGCCCTCGGCCTCGCGGACCGGCGCGCCGAGCAAGTCGAAGGTGATGTACACCACGCCATCTTCGTCGATGACCACGCAGAGCGCGTCGGCGCAGCCCGGCGGCGGCGGGGCTGGGGCGGCGCAGAGGGCGGCCCCGATCGCGAGCGCCTCCGCCGGATCGAGCGGGCCGCGGGCCAGCAGGGCGCCCAGCGGACGGCCGCGCAGGCCGGGGGCCGACCGCCAGGCCCGACCGGCCGGGCCCTCCACCGGACCAAAACCCGGCAGCGGGGGCGGCGGGCCGTCGACCCGCTGCAGCGCGCCGAGGCCCTCGCCCGCGGCGTAGATCCAGCCGCCGGGGGCCCAGCCCACGGTGAGCCCGATCCGGCGGTCCGCGGCGGTCCCACGCTCGGCCATCCCTGCCCCTCCTTGGCGTCCACGCCCCCGCGCGCCGCGCCCGGCCCCTATGCCGCCGCCGACCGCCGCGCGCGCCCCCGCGGCCGATCCGCCCCAGCCGCGCGCCCCCCGTGCTAGGGGCGCCCGACGGAGCGCCCGCCATGCCCGCAGCCCCTCGATGACCGCGCCCCCCTCGCCCGCCCGCCCCGCGCGGGGCCCTTGGCCGCAGCTCCGGGCCGTCTTGGTGCTGCTGCACGTGATCGCGGTGGTGCTCGGCGCGCTACCGGCCCCGAGCGGCGGCATGAGCCGGGCCGCCTGGCGGGACCCCACCGTGCAGGACGAGTTTGACGCCTGGCGCGGCAAGCTCGCCGCCCTCGGCTGGTCGATGAGCCCCGAGGCCTTCGAGGAGGGCCTGTGGACGCTCGGCAGCGAGCTGATGGCCGTCCGCAGCCGCGCCCTGCGCCCCTTCAAGCACTACTACCGCTACGCCGGCACCACGCAGAGCTGGCGCATGTTCGTGGCGCCGCACCGCTACCCCGCCCGCCTGTTCATCGACGCCCGCGAGGACGGCGTGTGGTTCAATATTTTCGAGGAGGGCGCCCCCGGCCCCGACTGGCGGCAGTCCCAGCTCGAGCAGGACCGGTTCCGCTCGGCCCTGTTCCGCTACTCCTGGCCCAACTACAGCCGATCCTACGGCCAATTCTCCCGCTGGGTCGCCAAGGAGGTGGCCATCGACTACCCCGAGGCCGACGCGGTGCGCCTGCGGTGGTTCAAGTACAAGACCCTGTCCCCCGAGGACGCGGGCCGGGGGCTGGAGCCAGAGGGAGAGTTCATCTACATCAAGACCTTGCCCACCGTTCGCGGCGAGCCCCGCGCCAGCCAGGCCGCGCCGGCCCCCGCCGCCGCCCCGACGCCCCAGGTCCAGCCATGAGCCGGGGTCCCTGGGCGCGCTGGGTGGGCCTGCTGTCGGCGCGCGAGGCCCCGGAGTCCCTGGCCCTGCTGCGCGTGCTCCTCGGCCTGTGCATGCTGCACGCCATCGGCAGCGTCGCCTTCACCGGCACCTGGGCGCTGGTCTGGGTGGACGCGAGCGACGGCGGCTACAAAGAGATGGGCGAGCTGCCCTGGCTGGTGGCGGCGCTCGGCGGGGCCAGCCGGGCGGTCATCGGCGGGCTCATCGCGGCCGGGCTCACGGCGGCGATCAGCCTGACGGTGGGGCTGTTCTCGCGGCTCTCGGCCTTCGCCTTGCTGCAGATCTTCATGGCGCTCGGCGACACCAACCCCCACACCGGCGGCAGCTACGACGTGCTCATCAGCAACGCGCTGTGGCTGCTCGTTCTCGCCGACAGCGGCGCCACCGGCTCGGTGGACGCGCGCATCCGGGCTCGGTGGCGCCCGTCGCCCCCGCCGATCACCGTCCCCGCCTGGCCCCGCTACCTCGTGATCGGCCAGCTGCTCACCATGTACGCCTCGACCGGCCTGCAGAAGGTGAGCGCCTCGTGGGTGCCCGGCGGCGACCTGAGCGCCCTCTACTACATCCTTCAGCAGCCCACTTGGCAGCGCATCGACATGCGGTGGGCCGCGCCCCTGTTCCCGCTGACCCAGCTCGCCACGCTCGGCACCTGGCTGTTTGAGGTCGGCGCGCCGAGCCTGCTGCTGGTGCTGTGGATGCGCCGCACCCGCGCCCGCCCGGGTCGCCTCCGGGCCCTGAGCAACCGGCTGCGCTTGCGCGACCTGTTCATCGTAGTCGGCCTCGCGATGCACGCCGGCATCGCTATTTTGATGGAGGTCGGACCTTTTAGCTTCGTCTCGATGGCCCTCTACGCCGCCCTGCTTCACCCCGACGAGGCCCGCCCGCTGTTCGACCGGCTCTTGCGCCCTTTTGGACGGGCGCCTCGCGGCAAAACAGCCCAAACAGGCCAGGATTGAGCGCCCCTCGCCCCTGATCCAGCCCAGGCTGAGCCCTTTTGGGGCACAAAGCGCGACCATAGCCTCGCCCGGACGGGCCACGGATCCGTTAGGCGCTCTGCGTATGCGGGGGCGCGCCGAGCCGGGCCCCAGCGACCGCCAGGGCCACCCAGGCGCCCAGCAGCGACACGCCACCCAGCGGCGTGATCATGCCCAAGGCCCGCAGGCCGGTCAGGGCCATGGCCCACAGGCTCCCGGAGAACAGCAGCACGCCGAGCCCAAAGCCCGCCGCAGCGAAGCCCGCCGCCCGGCTCCCCCGCGCCGACAGCGTGGCCGCGAACAGGCAAGGCGCCGCGTGCAGCGCCGCGATGCGAGAGCCCGTGTCCCACCAGGCCAGCGCGTCCGCGCCCACCATCCCCTTGAGGGCGTGCGCGCCAAAAGCGCCGGTCGCCACCGATACAAACCCGATCCCGCAGCCCAACCACCACGCGCGCGACATCTGACCCCCGGGCCCCTTTGGCCACCGCGCACATAGCCCCGAGTCGACCATGCCGCAGGACCCCGCCGGAGCCGAGCTCGCCGCGCAGCAGCGCCCGAGCCAGAGCGCCGAAGCCCAGCTTGAAGAAGCGTTCTTGCGGGGCCAGGCCGAGGTGGTCGAGCAGCAGCGCCGGCTCGCCATGCACCTCGGCCGCATGGCCGGCGACCCGCGCCGCGAGGCCGACGGGTGGCAAGAGCTCGAGCAGCTCCGTCAGCGCCGGGACGCCGCCCTCCACGAGTGGTCCCGGGTGCTGCTGTCCTGGACCCTGCTCGGCGGCGGCGTCACCTTGCGGGCGCCCAGCCGCGGCCCGCGCGCGCCCAGCCCCCGCAGCCCGGTCACCGTCCGCCCCGCCGAGCCGCCCGCCGCCGTGGGCCCGCCGCCCGACACCGCCGACATGCAGCGCCTCAGCGAAGCCGGCCTCCACAACGCCTGGACCCGCCTGCCGCCCATCCGCCCGCGCGAGGTGCCGGAGGGGGCGGCGTTGCCCGAGTCGCTCCGCGCGCTGCTCGCCAGCCTCGGCGAGCTGCCCAGCGCCGATCGCTACGACGCCGAGGCCGAGATGGCCTGCCTGACGTTATTCACAGAGAACGACGCCGTCGAGCGCTGGGCCGAGCTGCCCCGCCCGACCCAGCGGGCCCTGGTGGCCACCGTGGCGGCCCGGGCCCGGCTGCTCCAAGACCACCTCAACGTCGATCCGGTGCCCGACGCCCTCGACAAGGTGTTCTCGGCGCTGACCGGCTTCTCCAAGCGGGCCCAGCCGGGCTTTGTCTTCGGCTTGATGCGCGCCCACAGCCCGCAGCACGGCGAGACCTGGCGCGCCGACGCCGAGCACTGGGCCCGCGCCCTGCACGCCGGCGCCACCGAGGAGGCCGCGAGCAACCCCGAGCGCTGCCTCGCCGAGCTGGTGGAGCTGGCGGCCCAGCCCGAGCCCGGGGAGGCCTTCGTCGAAGCGGTGCTCGCCGCGCTCAACGCCGGGGTGGAGGCCGATGATCCCCGGCTCGTGCGCGCCGTGCTCGGCCACACCGAGCAGCTCAAACGGCACGCACGGTTCAAGAAGCTGCGCCGGGCCGCCCGCGAAGCCGAAGATCAGGACGCCGCCAGCGAGGCCGAGCTCAGCGCCCCCGCCGCGCCCGTCCTGCCCGCAGACTGGCCGTTCCATAGCTTCGTGGCCAACAAACGGGCGGCCATCGTCGGGGGTGACCTGCGCGAGGAGGCCCGCCAGCGCATCCAAGCCGCCTTCGGCTTCGCCAGCCTCGACTGGGTGAGCACCGAGCACGGCCGCCACATCCAGGCCTTGGCGGCGGCGGTGCAAGGCGGCACCGTCGATCTGGTGATCTTGCTGCGCCGCTTCATCGGCCACGACGTCGATCGCATCGTGCCGCCGGCCTGCCGCGCGGCGGGGGTGCCCTGGGTGAGCGTCGAGCGCGGCTATGGCGTGAGCCAGCTCCGCCTCGGCATGGAGCGCTACCTGCAGCCCGAGGAGGACGCGGCCCCCGCTGCACCGCCGGCGGAGGACTGAGCCCCGCGCCAGGGCCCCGCCCTCAGGCTTCCGGGACGCCGGTGGCCCGCCGCAGCGCCGCGCGCAGGCTCGCGAGCTCCAGCGGCTTGGTGACGAAGCCGTCGGCGCCCGCCGCGAAGCTCTGCTCCCGATCGCGGGCCGTGACGTTGGCGGTGACGACGACCACCGGCATGCGCCGCGCGCCGCTGCGCTCCTGGCCGCGGATCTCCCGGATGAGGCTGAGCCCATCCATGCGCGGCATCTGGAGATCAACGAGCAGCACGTCATAGTGGTCGGGGTTGTACAGGTCCAGGGCCACCCGACCGTCCTCGGCGAGGGTGACGTGGTGGCCGTCGCGCTCGAGCAGCGCTTCGAGGATCACGCGGTTGACCGGCATGTCCTCCACCGCCAGCACCCGCAGCCCACGCGCCCCAGCGCCGCCAATGGCGCTCTGCCCAGGCGCGGGGCCAGACCCAGACGCGGGGCCAGACGCGGGGCCGGCAGGGCCGCTGGAGGTGGAGCCCGGCGAGGCCAGCGCCAGCGGGCGGCAGGTGAAGGTGGCGACGAAGCGCGCGC
>CANHON010000186.1 GCA_947462115.1 Deltaproteobacteria bacterium
CGATGACGCAGGCGAGGCTTTGTGAGAGCAGCATCAGGCACGCCAATCTCCGCGGGGAGACCGCGGGCGCTGGGCGGCAGGCGGGCGGTGGACCGGCGCCTCGCGCGCGCCAGGCTGGCCGGAGGGCGGGCCGCAGGCCCGGTCGCGGAGCGACCAAGGCGCAGGGCGCCGCGCCCGAAGGACGGCCGCCGACGGCCATCGGCCGGCGGGGCGCCCCGGGGATCACGGCGGGCGGGCTACTTTTTGGCGCCCTTCATCACGGCGCCGACGTCCACGAAGGCCGAGCTGCCGTCGCCGAGCACCAGCGGCATGCTGCCGTCCCACTTCTGAATGGCCTGCCACTGCACCAGCTCGGGGGTCATGGTCGCCCGGAGCAGCGCCTGGCGCTCGGCTTCGGCGCGGGCCTCGACCAGCATGGCGTTGGCGCGGCCCAGCGCTTGGGCCTCGGCCTGTTTGGCCTCGACCTCGATGCGCCTGAGATCGTTGGTGGCCGTGAGCGCGCTCTGCTCGGCGACCTGCTTGGCCTCGATGGCGTCTTGGTACTTGGAGTCGAAGGAGAAGTTGACGATGCTCAGGTCGGTGACGATGAGAAACGACTGCTCCAACCGCTGCTTTACGTAGGTGGAGATCGCCTCCTTGACCTCCCGACGCTGGGTGATGAGCTCCTCGGCGTTGTACTGGGCGGTGGCGGTCTTGACGGCCTCTTGCAGCACCGGATCGACGATGTTCGACTCGACCTGGGCGAGGTTGCCGATGCCTTGGTAGATGTTGGGCGCCTTGGCGGTGTCGATGCGGTAGTTCAGCGCGATCACCGCCGAGACGACCTGCAGGTCTTTGCTCGAAGCGGTGGCGCTGGCCTCCTTTTTCTGCATGCGGGCGTCCATCGAGATGATGTCTTGGCCCACCCAGGTGAGGTAGATGCCCTCTTGGTACACATCGGGCTGAACAGCGCCCCAGACGGTCTTGACGCCGACTTGGCCGGCGTCCACGCTGGCGGGCGAGCAGCCTCCGACGGACAGGGCGAGGGCGGCGAGCACGGCGGCGCGCGCGCGCGCGGTGCGAAGGGACGGCGAAGGCATGGGGCTCCTCGGGCGCGCAGCGGGAGGGGCGGCGCCCGCGGGCTTCATAGCGCGTCTGGGCGGGCCCTCGGCGCAGCGGCAGCGGCACGGGCGATGATGATCCCGCCCCGGCGGGTTAGCGGCGCGCCCGCGACGTCCGAGGACGTCCCCTCCCCAAACGGGCGGGCTTGGCCCGGCCGCCGCACCGAAAGGAGCCCCGATGCGCACCCTCCTCCCGCTGGCCCTCGCCGCCGCCCTCAGCCTGGGCTGCGGTGCGGAGCGCCGCGTCAACAAGCTCGACTCCGAGGAGTTCAAGCACTACTACGCGCTGAAGGTCTACATGGAGGACGACGCCCGCGCCTCCTACCTCAAGCTCAAGACCCGCGACGAGCGCGACGCCTACTTGAAGAAGGAGGGCCTCTGGGACCGCTTCTACAAGCTGCCGCCCGAGGTGCAGACCCAGGTCTACGAAGGCGACGTGCAGGTGGGCTGGACCAAGGACATGATGTTGATGTCCTGGGGAAAGCCGGTGGACAGCAAGAAGCTCGCCGGCCGCGCCGCCCAGCGCTCCTTCCTCTACATCTACCGATTTGAGCAGACCCAAGAGGGCGGGCTGCTGGTGTGGGAGCCCGGCTCCAAGACCCAATACAAAGCGGCGGCCCTGTTCACCCGCGAGGTCATCCTCGACGATGACAAGGTCGTGAAGATCGAGCAGAAGCCCGGCAAGTGGTAGCCCGGTGGCGGAGCCCGGAGGGACGGCGCCCGGCGCTTTTGATCCGCGGGGCTTCGACCCGGTGGGGGGCCCGCGGCGGCCCGGCCACCTCAAGCGGCCCGGGCGCGGCCCGCTGAACGGCCAAACCCTGCGGGTGCGGCCCGCCCAAGCCGGTGACGCGCCGGCGATCTTCGCGCTGTACCGGGCTGTTTTGGAGGAGGGGCAGTCCTTCCTCGCCGCGCCCGACGAGCTCGGCCCGCAGAGCGGCCTCGGCGCGGTGGAGCGCTGCGCCCTCATCGCCAAGACCACCGACGAGGACGGCCTCATCGGCGCCATTTTGCTGCGCGAGGCCCCCCTGCGCCGCCTCCAGCACAGCCGCACCGTGGAGCTGTTCGTGGCGGCCGGGGCCCGGGGGAGCGGGGCTGGCGGCGCGCTGCTCGACGCCGCCCTCGCCTGGGCCCGCGCCCGGCCCGAGCTGCGCTGGCTGCGCCTGTCGGTCTATGCCGACAATGACGCCGCCATCGGCCTCTACAGCGCGCGGGGCTTCGTGGTGGAGGGGCGGCGGCCGGGCTTCTCCGTCGAGCCCGACGGCCAGGAGCGGGACGACCTGCTGATGGCCCTGGACCTGCGCGCCGGCTGAGGCAGGCTCAGGTCGCGCCGACGCGGGGAACAGCGCGCCCGAGGCCCTCGAGGCTGCGGACCAGGCCGCGGCGCAGGCGGTCTTCGAGGCCGAGGCGCAGGGCCAAGGGGCCGAGCAGGCCGCCGGGCTCAAAGTCGAGGTGGAGCGTGACCAGCGTATTGGTGCTCGGCTTCATCGTGCGGAGGCTGTAGCTGAGCCGCCCGCCGAAGCGCCGCCCGCTGGTCTGGACGTAGACCCGCCGGCCGCCGTGCTGGTCGTCGCCGCCCTCGACCTTGTAGCCCATCGTGCGCACCCGGCCGGGCGACTTGACGGTGAGGGTGTAGTCGCCGGCGCTGTTCTCGACGAAGCCATCGAAGGCCCCCTCGACGAGCTGGCGGTGGTTGGCGGGGACGCGCAGCCACTCGTAGGCCTCATCGCGGCGCACGCCTTCCAGCAAGATGTCGGTGGTGATGACGGCCATGCGGACCTCCCCGGTGTCGCCGCATAACGCGCCGCCGGCCGCCCCACCGCGCCGGGGCCGCGCCAAGGGGGGATCGCCGTGCTAGGAGCCCTCGGGCCGCCGCCGGGCCCGCCCCATCCGAAGGAGCCGCTGTGTCCTTGGCGCTGATCCCCTACTACCCGCCCCCGATGATTGAGCTGGGCGGCGTCGTGCTCGACTCCTGGGCCGCCTTGGTGACGCTCGGCTTCATCCTGGGCCTCGAGGTCTGCCGCTGGAAGGGCATCCAATCCAAGCTCGACGTGCGCGACATCGTCGATGGCGGCGTGATCATCGTCGGCATGGGCTTCATCGTCGGCCACTTCGTCCATGTGCTGGCCTACAACCCCCAGCAGCTCGATGAGCAGGGCATCTGGGCGCTCCTCAAGCTCTGGGCTGGATTTTCGAGCTACGGCGGCTTCTTGGGGGCGGTGCTCGGCGCGGTGCTGTTCCTCAAGCTGCTGCCGGCTTGGTTTGGTCCGCAGGCCAAGGTCTTCCAATCCAAGGGGGTAGACTCGGCCTACGCCCGCTTTGTGATGTGGGCCGGCCGCGAGCGGGACTTCCTGAAGCACGGCGACGCCTACGTCTTCGGCTTCCCGCTGGGCTGGACCTTGGGCCGCCTCGGCTGCTTCTCGGCCCACGACCACGTCGGGCAGCGCAGCGACTTCTTCTTGGCGGTGGACTTCCCCGCGCGCCTCTATGGCGGCCCACGGCACGATCTCGGGCTCTACGAGGCGATGTGGACGGCGGTCATCGCCGCCACCTTCTTCGCCCTGCGCCACCGAGCGGCGCGGCCTGGCTTCTTCTTGGCCCTGTGGTGCGCCATGTACGCGCCGGTTCGCTTGGGCCTCGACTTCCTCCGAAACACCGACCTGAGCGGCGCCGACGTGCGCTGGCTGCACCTGACGCCCGCCCAGTGGGGCAGCGTGGCCATGGCCTTGGTGGGCGCCGCCCTCGCGGTGAAGCTGTGGCGCCCGGCGCCGGAGCCCGCGTGAGCACTCGACCACACATCAGCGTGATGATCGCGCTGCAGGCCATCCTCATCGGCTGTGACCCGCCCGAGGCCCCGAGCCCCAGCGAGACCCCGGGGGCCGAGCGCCCGATGGCCGAGCCCGAGCCGCTGCCCGGCGAGCCCCTGAACATGGCGCCCGAGCTCGACGCGCCGCCGACCCCCGACGCGCCGCCCCGACCCGCGCCCTCGGCCCCCGCGTCCGCCGCGGCCCAGGTCGGCCCCGCGGGCTGGCGCGCCTTTGTGCACGAGGGCCTGGTCATCGCCTGCGCCGACGGGGCCACGTCCAAGGACGGCCCAGACTGCGCCGGCGACATGCAGATCGTCAGCCTCTACCGGCCTTTTGGCGGCGAGGTGCGCCTCGAGACCCAGGCCGCGACCCTCACCGAGGCGAGCCCGGCGCCGGCCTGCCCCAAGGCCCGCGGCGCGACGCTCTCCGGCCAGCCGAGCCGCCTGCCGATCCGCCGCAGCATGACCAGCCTGCCGCTGGACAACAACACCTATACGCGCCTCGTGGCCGAGGTGACGGGCCAAGCCAAGCCCAAGCTGACCGCCCTGCTGCGCATCGACCTCGACGAAGATGGCAACGCTGAGGTCATCTTCGCCTCGGACAGCCACCCCGCCTCGGACGCGAAGCCGGGCGGCGCCTCGATGAGCGCGCTGGCCTTGCGGGCCTTGGGGCCGAGCGGCGCGCCCGAGACGATGTTCTTGTTCCAACGCGAGGTGCCGGTCGACCCCGCCAACCCCATCGACCGGGTTCGGGGCACGCTGCTCGGCTTCACCGACCTCGACGGCGACGGGGCGCTGGACATCGTCGTCGAGGACGCCCATCCCGGCGGCCGGGACCTCAGCGTCTGGCGGCTGCGGGCGGGCGCCATCGAGCGCCTCGGCGGCCAGGCCTGCGGGTCCTGAGCGGGCGCACCGGCGGCGCGCCTCGGCCTCGACAATGCCCCGCAGCACGCCATTCCGGCGCTCGACGCTGCGCCTCAGCGGGCCCAGAGCCGGACGGTGTTCGCCGCGGTGCCGTAGCTGGAGTTGCCGCCCGCGCAGGTGAACTCGGTGCCGAGGGTGCCGTTGATGTTGGCGTAGTTGCTGTGGCTGATGTTGGTGCTGAACACCGACAGGTCGTGGTTGCCGGCGGAGGTGGTCTCGAGGCTGGTGCTGCCGTCGCTGTCGCAGATCACGACGTCCACCTGGCTCGAGAACCAGTAGCTGCCGGTGCGGGTGGTGGCCGAGTAGCGGCGGCGACCGCTGCCGCCGGAGAGGCCCGAGCAGGAGGTGGGCTCGGTGCCGATCATGGCGTGCATGTCGTCAAAGACGACGCCGGTGGAGAAGATGAGGGTGCTCGCGTTGGGCACCGTGGCGGTGATGCGCACCTCCGAGAAGTCGAGCTGGTCGTAGGCGAGGCCCTTGCCGCGGTCGGCGAGATCATCGACGGTGCCGGCCAAGGAGGTGCCCCACCAGCCGTTCCAGCCGGAGCCATAGGCGTCGTTGTTGGCGTCGCAGGTGAACAGCAAGGTCCAGCCGCCGCCGTCGGCGCTCATCTCGCAGTAGCCGTTGAAGGTGGTGGACTCCGGCCGCAGGCTGTAGGTGCCGGAGGCGGCGGCGGGGTCGTCGGTGGCGATGGCCTCGCAAGACTCGGCCGGGCAGGCTGAGGAACGCCCGATGACCCCATCGTCGGTGCTGCCGTCGCAGTCGTTGTCCAGGCCGTCGCACAGCTCGGCGGCGCCGGGGTTGACGGTGGAGCGGCCGTCGTCGCAGTCGGTGCTCAGGGCGGCGTAGCCGCTGGGCGCGCTGCAGCCGGGGCTGGTGAGGCTGGACAGGCCGTAGCCATCGCCGTCGGCGTCCCGGTAGTAGGTGCGGGCGTCCACGGCGCTGGCCTCATCGACAACACCGTCGCAGTCGTCATCCACGCTGTTGCAGCGCTCGGTGCCGGCTGGGCTGACCGCGGCCGTCGCGTCGTCGCAGTCGCCGGCGCGGGCGATGTGGCCGACCGGCGCGTTGCAGGCGCGGGCCGAGGCGCTGGGGCTGCCGTAGGTGTCGCTGTCGGCGTCGCGGTACCACAGGGTGGCGGAGCTCAGCGCGAGGCTGCTGTCGAAGTCATCGATCTGCAGGTCACAGTCGTCGTCGATGCTGTTGCAGACCTCGGCGGCGCCGGGGTTGACCGCGGCCACCCCGTCGTCGCAGTCCGTGGCGTCGGCCACCGTGCCCGCGGGCTGCACGCAGCGGCGGAGCAGGGCCGCGGCGGCGCCGTAGCGGTCGCCGTCGGCGTCGGTGTACCAGCGGCCGGCGGTGGCCAGATCGACGCTGGGGTCGGCGTCGTCGGCGGTGCGGTCGCAGTCGTCGTCGATGCCATTGCAGACCTCGACGGCCGAGGGGTTGACCGCCGCCGCGCTGTCGTCGCAGTCGGCGCTGTTGAGCACGGTGCCGCTGGGCTGCACGCAGCGCTGGAGGCCGGCGGCGAGGGCGCCGAAGCCGTCGCCGTCCCCATCGCCATAGAACCAAGTGGCGGAGCTCAGCGCCAAAGAGGCGTCCGCGTCGTCGACGCCAACGTCGCAGTCGTCGTCGATGCCGTTGCAGACCTCGGCGGCCGCGGGGTTCACCGCCGCGCGGCTGTCGTCGCAGTCACGGCTGTCGAGCACGGTGCCGGCCGGCTGGTCGCAGGCCCGGACCAGCGCGGCCCCGTAGGTGTCGCCGTCCGAATCGGCGAAAAAGACGCCGCCGGTGCTGAGATCGACGAGGGGATCGGCGTCGTCGGCCAGACCGTCGCAGTTGTCATCGAGGTCGTTGCAGCGCTCGACCGCGCCGGGGAAGACCCGGTTGTTGGCGTCGTCGCAGTCGCTGGCGTCGGCGAGGTAGCCGGACGGCTGCAGGCAGCTCAGGCTCGCGGCCCCGATGTCGCCAAAGCCGTCGCTGTCGGCGTCCCGGAAGAAGGGGGCGCCGGTGGCGGGGTCGCGGGAGGGGTCGGCGTCGTCCACCAGCGCGTCGCAGTCGTCGTCGATGCTGTTGCAGGCCTCGGTGGCCGCGGGGTTGACCGCGGGCGAAGCATCGTCGCAGTCGGTGTTGTCAGCGACGGAGCCCGCGGGGACAGCGCAGGCGGGCGCGCCCAGGGCCGGGTCGCCAAAGCCGTCGGCGTCGGTGTCGGCGAACCACAGGGGGGCGTCCACCGCCGCGGCCTCGTCGAGTTCGCCGTCGCAGTCGTCGTCGAGGCCGTTGCAGCGCTCCACGCCCTCGGGCGAGACCTGGTCGCGGTCGTCGTCGCAGTCGTCGGGCGACCCGCTGTAGCCGGAGGGCAAGGAGCAGGCCTCGAGCGAGGTGGCCACCGTGCCGTAGCCGTCGCCGTCGAGGTCGGCGTAGAAGGTGGTGGTGACCCCCTCATCGACGGTCCCGTCGCAATTGTTGTCCTCTTCGTCGCAGACCTCGGGGCCGCCGGGGTAGCTCAGGCTGCTCGCGTCGTCGCAGTCGCCGGCCTCGGCCACGACCCCGGCGGGGGGATCGCAGGCCTCGACGGCGGCGGCCGGGTCGCCGAAGCCATCGCCGTCGGCGTCGGTGTACCAGAGGTTGAGCACGTCGTTGTCGACGGCGCCGTCGCAGTCATTGTCGAGGCCGTCGCAGCGCTCGGGCGCGCCTGGGGCGGTCGTGGGATCGGCGTCGTCGCAGTCGCCGCCTTCGCTGACCTCGCCCTCGGCCGGGGCGCAGCCCAGGGTGGCCCCGGTCTCGTCGCCGAAGCCATCGCCGTCCGCGTCGGGGTACCAGGCCTCCAGCAGGCCCTCATCGACCTCGCCGTCGCAATTGTTGTCGAGGCCGTCGCACTGCTCCTCGGCGCCGGGCCAGCTGCGGGGATCGTTGTCGTCGCAGTCGGCCTCGCTGTCATAGCCGTCGCCGTCGGCGTCCTCGGCGTCCTGCACACCGTCGAGCGCCTCGCCCTCGCCGCTGACCTTGCCGCCCCCGTCCGCGCAGCCGGCGAGGACCAGAAAGACGGAGAGCACAGCGCGGGACCCGCGGACCAATCGGGACATGGACGACCTCCAAGGGGCCGAGCTTAGCCCAGGCGGAGCGCGCCGCGCAGGACATTCCGGCGGGGATCAGCGGCCGCAGTCGCCGTCTTCGGGGCCGGCCCCCGGATCGGGCGCCACCTCGCCATCGTAGCTCCAGCCCTCGGCGCAGACCCCCATCCACCCGGCCTTGTCGTAGTCGGGGATGGTGTAGCCGGGCGCGCCGACGTTGAAGTCGAAGACCATGAAATTGTCGTCATCGTAGCGCGCCGCGCCCAGGACCATGTGGGGGAAGACCTCGGTCTCGCGCAGGTCGATCCAGCGGTGGGTGTGGCCGACGAGGAACAGCGCGAGGTTGCTGTGCCGCTCCAGCACCGCCCGCAGGCTGGGGTTGGGTCCCTCGGGATCTTCGGCGCGAGAGGTCACGGCCATCATGTAGTGGGCGAGCACGAAGGTGGGGTCGCCCTTGGCCAGCTCGCCGTCGATCCACGCGAGCTGCTCGCGGCCATAGGAGGCGAGATCGGTGTCACAGAGGGGGTTCCCGGGCTCCCAGGTCGGGCCGAGCTGGCTGTTGGCGAGCACGAAGCGCCAGCCCTTGTGCTCGACCACGCCGGTCGCGGCGCCGCCCATGATCTGCTCGAAGACCTGGTGGGCCAGCGCGCGGCTCTTGTCCTCGGGCCGCGGATCGCAGTGGACCTCGTAGTCGTGGTTGCCCCACACAAAGTGCACCGGCGCGTCGAGGCCGTCGAACAGCTGCCGGGCCCGCAGGAAGCCCGTCTCGACGCTGTGGTACTCCTCGACCGTATCGAGGACCAAAGTGTTGTGAACGACGTCGCCCAGCACAAAGACGAGCTCGGGCGGCGGCTCGATGCGGTTGATCTCGGCCACGACCTGGGCGAGCCGGTCGGGCGTCTTCATGATGCTCTCGTTGTCGATGCCG
>CANHON010000187.1 GCA_947462115.1 Deltaproteobacteria bacterium
CTCGGCCGACTACTGGGGCTGGCCCAAGCGCTGCTCCTTGTGGCGGGTAGACGCCGACCGCTTGGCGGTGGACTTCGTGCTCGATCTCGACAGCCGGGGCGACACCTGCTTCCCGAGCGTGCACTGGCTCGGCCCCCACACCGCCGAGCTGTGGAGCTACAGCTCGCCCCTCGACGGCCCGGACCTGCCCTGGCTGCAGGCCCAGGTCGGACCGACCGTGATCACCCGGCAGATCATCACCTTCGAGCCCCGCTGAACGGCCCCCAGCGGCCTGCGGGGGCGCCGGCCGCTCACCAGGCGGACAGCGAGCCCATTTCGTGCTGAAGATCGTGCTGTCCGCCAATGAGCCCTCGGGGGACCTGCTCGCCGCCGCCTTGCTTCAGGCGCTGCGGCGCTGGGGCCCGGTGGAGGCCACGGGGCTCTGCGGTCCGGCCATGCGCGCCGCCGGGGTCCTGCCCGTCGCCAACCTCGAAGACACCGTGGCGATGGGCTTTGTGGAGGTGATCCGCAAGCTCGCCCCCCTGCGGGTCGCCCGCGACCGCCTGCGCGCCGCCATCGCCGGGGACTGCGCCGCCTTCGTGGGGGTGGACGCGCCGGATCTGCACCTGCCCCTCGCCGCTGAGGCCCGCGCCGCCGGTCGACTGGCGGTGCAGTGGGTGGCTCCCCAGGTCTGGGCCTGGCGTCCGGGGCGCGCCGCGCGGGTGATCTCCCAAGTTGACTTACTGCTCTGCCTTTTCGACTTCGAGCCCGCGCTGTTCACCGCGGCCGCCGGGCCGGGCGCCGGCCGCGCGTCCTGGACGGGTCACCCGGTGGTCGATCGGATCGGCGTCCAGCCCAGGCCAGCGCAGTCCGCCCCGTTCCTCGCGCTGTGCCCCGGCAGCCGCCCCGACGAGCTGCGCCGGCACTGGGGGCCCTTTTTGGAGGCGGGCCGTGCCGCCCAAGCGCTTCAGCCAGGCCTGCAGCTCGGTGTTTTGGCCCCGACGGGCGCCCCGCTGCCGCCGCTCCCCGACGACCTGCGCCGGTGGACCGCGGTCACAGACCTGCGGGGGGCCCAAGCCGCCCTGACGAAAAGCGGCACCATCACGCTCGAGCTGGCGCTGATGGGGGTGCCGATGGTCGTCGCGCACCGCGTCCACCCGCTGAGCTACGCCCTGGCCCGCTTGCTGGTGCGGGGCGTTCAGAACATCTCGCTGCCCAACATTTTGGCCGGGGCTGAGGTGGTGCCCGAGCGGGTGCAGCGCTGGTCCGCCGACGAGCTCGCCGCCCTGCTCGCCGCGGCCCCCGGCCAGGCCCCGCCGCCCCTGCGCGCCCTCGGACCGCCGGGCGCCGCCGACCGCGCGGCCGAGCTCATCTGGTCCGCGGTGCGAGCGCGCGGCCAGATCGCCGCGATCGCCGCTGCACCGCCCACAGCCAGCGGATAGGCACCGGCCGATGTGGAAGCCCTCCGATCCCAACGCCGGTCCCGGCGGGTCGCCGACCAGCGCCGTCAAGCCCGGCGCGCGCCCGCCCATCGAGGGCCTGCTGGGCTTGAGCCTGCTGGCGGCCTGGACCGCCCTGCGCCTGCTCGCGCCCAGCGCGCTGGAGCTCTCGGAGGAGGAGGCCCGGCTCTGGGTCTGGGGCCAGCACCCCGCTGCGGGCTACGCCGATGGGCCGCCGCTCCCGGCCCTGCTCGGGCGCCTCGGCGAGCTCATCGTCGGCCACAGCGAGCTCGGCCTGCGGGCGCCTTTTGTCCTGTTGGGCGGCCTCACCGCCGCGGTGGCGGCCCTCCCCGCCCGCGATCGGGAGCTCACCCTGCTGCTGCTGGCCACCGCGCCCGGCCTCGCCTTCTCCGGCTTGTGGGCCGGCCCCGCCGCGCCGCTGCTCGCCGGCTGGACCCTCGCCTTGGTGGCCGCGAGCCGCGGGGCCTGGGTGCTCACGGGCATCGCGGCGGGCATCGCCGCCCAGTCCAGCGCGGTGGGGCTGCTGCTGCTCCCTTCGCTGCTCCTGAGCGACCTGCGGGGGCTTCGGGCGCCGGGGCCGTGGATCGGCTTCGCGGTGGCCGCGGCCCTGCAGCTGCCCTACCTCTGGTGGAACCTGGGCCACGACTTTTTGGGCCTCCGGGAGGGCATCGCGCCCCTCATCACGCCCGCCCCGACGCCCGCGGCCTTCGGCGCGACGCTGCTGGGCCTCGGGCCGGTCGGCCCCTTGTTGTTGATCTGGCTGCTGATCGGCTGGCGGGGCGACCGGCTCGACCGGGTCTGCTGGTGGGGCGCGGCCCCCACCCTCCTGCTGTCCGCCCTCACCGGCGCTTGGACCGAGCTCGCCGCGGTCGCTTGGGTCGGTCCGATCATCGGCGTGGCCCGGTGGGGCGGGCGCTGGTCGCGGGCGGCCTGGGCGGCGGGCGGCGTGGCCGCGGTGGTCTGCCTGCTCGGCCTCACCCACCTGCGCTGGCCGCTGGGGCCGCTGCCCAATGACCCAAGGGACCGCTTCGCAGGCGGCAGGACGATCGCCGAGAGCGTCGCCGCCTGGGACATTCCCGTCGTGTTCACCGCCGGCGCAGGCGAGGCCGCCCTCATCCAATACTACAGCGGCCTCGCCGCCGCCCCCTTGCCGGGGGTGGAGTCGGCAGGCCAATACGACCTCTGGCCGGCCCAGCTCGTCGAGCACGCCCTCTATGTGCGCCCGTGGCGCGGAAACGAGCCGGTCGCCGCTGACGCCCTCGGCTATGAGCACGGCCCTGCGCACGGGGTCAGCGCGTGGGTCAACCTCACCGATGGAGAGGGCGCGCGGCTGCTGCGCCGCTGGCAGGTCTACGAGCTGAGCCACGCGGCCCCCGAGCCTTCGCCGAGCCCATGAGCGCCATGTCCGCAGTAGACTTCGACTACACCGTGCAGCTCGATGATCTGATCCAGTTCGAGGTGGTGCACCACCTGCGCCAACCGGAGCTGCGCGCCGGGGCGAGGCTCCGGCGCTTCGCGGTGCCGGCGGTGGGTGCGGGCCTCGCCGCGCTCATGCCGTTGATCGGCTGGGCGCAGCTCGGGCTGCTCCCCGCCACCGCCGGCCTGCTCGGCCTCGCCTGGGCCCTGGTGTACCCGTCCATCGAGCGCCGGCTGCTGGCCAAGAAGATGCTCGCGCTCGCGGCCAAGGGCGCGCCCCGCGGCGGGATCGGCGCCTACCACGCCCGGATCGACGAGGACGGGGTCGAGGTCCGCGCCGCGGCGGGCCAGCCCCAGCGCATCGGCTGGGCGGCGCTCGGGCCGGTGGTGCTCGACGGCCCCCGCACCTACCTCTACGTCAACGCGGACAGCGCCTTGATCTTCCCCGAAGGAGCGCAGGGGGCCCCCCGCGCCGCCATCGTGCGCGCGCTCCGGGGGCGCCGCTGATCCACGGCCGAGAGACGACCCAGCGACGGCTGCTCCGCGCGTTTCGGCCCCACGCCCCGGCCCTGACGGCGGCGGCCCTGCTGGTGGGCCTGCAGTCCGCGGTGCCGGCGGGCCTCGTGCTGCTGCTCCAGCGGGTGCTGGACCGCGGGCTGATCGAGCGGGACCCGCAGGTGCTCCTCAGCGTGCCGCTGGGCCTCGTGGCCCTCTACGCCCTGCAAGGCGGCGCCGACTTCGCCCGGGGCATGCTCACCCGGCGGGTGTCTTGGGCGGTGATCACCGCGCTCCGAGACGAGGTGATGCGCGCGCTGCTGCGCCAAGAGCTCCAGTTTCACCTGCAGCACAGCCCCGCCGCCCTGGCTACCCGGGTCAACAACGACGTGGAGAGCGTTCAGTACGCCGTCTCGGCGGTGATCTCGGCGGTCCAGCGGCCGCTGACCGTGCTCGGCCTGCTGCTCGCCGCCGCCCGCATGGAGCCAGGCCTCACCGCGCTCGCGGCCCTCGGCCTGCCGGTGCTCCTCGTGCCCGTCGGGGCGCTGCAGCGCCGGCTCCGTGCGGCGGCGCGGGCCCGGAACGACCAGCTCGGCGCCCTCAACGCCGCGGCCGTGGAGCTGCTCGGCGGGGTGCGGACGGTGCAAGACAACGGCGCCGAGGCCATCGCCGCCGAGCGCTTCGCCGTCCACAGCGCGGCCCAGCAGGAGCGCGAGCTCGCCGCCCACGCCGCCCGCCTCCTGCCCGGGCCGGTGATGGAGCTCAGCACCGCCCTCGGCATCGCCGCGCTGATCGGCGTCGGGGGCCAGCGCGTGCTGGCGGGGGCCATGGAGCCCGGCGCGCTGGTGGCCTTTTTGGTCGCCCTGGGCCTGCTCGTCAAGCCGCTCAAGGGCCTCGTGGAGGTGTCCAGCCTGATGAGCCGCGCCCTCGCCGGCGCCGAGGCGGTCTACGCCCTGATCGACCGGCAGCCCGCGGGGGTCGAGGCCGGGGACGGGCCGGTCGGTCCGCGCCCTTCGCTGCGCGCCCGGGGCCTCTGCTTCGCCTATGGCGACAAGATTGTCCTCCAGGACGTCGATCTCGACTTGAGCCCCGGGAGGCGGGTGGGCCTCGTCGGCGCGTCGGGCGCCGGGAAGACCACGCTGCTGCGCCTGCTGATGCGGCACCTCGAGCCGACCGCTGGCGCCCTGCTGATCGACGGAGCGCCAGCGGCCAGCCGCTCGCTCCCCGCCTTCCGCGCCCGGGCGGCGGTGGTGGCGGCCGACGATCTGCTGCTGGACGCCGATGTCACCACCAACCTGCGCTTGGGCCGACCGGAGGCGACCGAGGCCGAGCTCCAGGCGGCGGCCCTGGCCACCGGCGCCGCCGACTTCATCGCAGCGCTCCCGGAGGGCTGGGCCACCCGCCTCGGGCACGCCGGGTGTCGGTTGTCGGCCGGCCAGCGCCAGCGCCTGTTCTTGGCCCGGGCGCTGGTGAAGGACGCGGGCCTGCTCCTGCTCGACGAGCCCACCAGCCACCTCGACGCCGAGAGCGAAGCGGCGCTGCAGCGCGTCATTGACCACCTGTCGGTCGAGCGGGCGGTGCTGCAGGTGAGCCACCGCCTGCATACGCTGCGGAGCTGCGACGAGCTCATCGTGCTCGAGGCGGGCCGGGTGGTCGAGCGGGGCCGCCACGCCGCGCTGCTGGCCCAAGGCGGCGTCTATGCGGCGCTGTGGAAGAGCGGCGCCGCAGCCGAGCCCCGCCCGCCGACGCCCAGCCCCGAAGGAGCGACCGATGAGCCCGACTGAGCCCCCGGCGCACCCGAGCGCCACCGCCGAGCGCCCGCCGATCCAAGACATCGCGGCCCTGCGCTTGAGCGGCGAGCTCGGCTGGCGGGCCGCGGTGCAGGCGGTCACCGCGCAGATCCCGGCGGGTCAAGTGCTCAGCTATGGCGACGTGGCCGCCATTTTGGGCGCCCCGCGCGCCGCCCGGCAGGTGGGCTACGCCCTGGCCGCCCTCAGCCCGATCGAGGCCGAGCGCCTGCCCTGGTGGCGGGTGCTGCGCGGCGATGGCTCCATCGCTCTCCAAGGCGATCCCGAGCGCGGCCCGATCCAAGCCGCGCGGCTGCGCGCCGACGGCGTCGTGGTGCAGGACTACCGGGTGTCCATGGCCGAGCGGCGCTGGACCCCGGGGCGCCCCGCTTGATCGACGACCCGCTCGTGGCCGCGCCCGAGGCCGCCACAGGGCCCGCGCCCCGGGCTGCCCCGCCGCCCTCGGCCCTCGACCGGGCGATCGGCGCCGCTGCCTTGCTGCTGTGGCGGGCGGTGGGCCTCGCCCCCCTGCTCCTCGGCCTGCTCACGCGCCGCGGCCGCGCCCGGCTGCTCCGCTGCCCGGCGCCCCCGCCGGGCCGGGCTTGGCTGCACGGCGCGAGCCGGGGGGAGCAGGCCATCGTCCGCGCCATCGCGCCGCTGTTCGAGGAGGGCTGCTGGCCCACCCAGACCAGCGACCGCAGCCCCACCCCGGGGGCCCTGCCCGCGCCTCCCGACCTCCCCTTCACCTTCATCGCCTGGCTGCGCCGGGCGCGGCCGACCCGCCTCGTGCTCATCGAGGCCGAGCTCTGGCCGGGCTGGCTGGCCGCCTGCCGTCAGGAGGGCGTGCCGGTCTTGCTCATCGGGGCCCGCGAGGGCCGCGGGTGGGCCCGGTGGCGCCGAAGCGGGCCGCTCGGGCGGGCCTGGCTCGACGGGGTGCGGCGGTTGAGCGCCGCAGAGCTCGGCGATCTCAAGGCCCTCGACCCAGACCCGCCGTCCCCCGCACCCTGGGCGCCCCCCGGGGCCCTCCTCGGGCTCAGCCTGCGCGGCGGCGACAGCGCGCGGCTGCTGGACGGCTGGCAGGCCCTCGGCCCCGCCCGACCGCCCCTGGTGCTCTGTCCGCGCCACCCCGCGGACGCCGCGGAGGCCGACCGGGCGCTCCGCGAACGGGATCTGGTCTTTGGGCGCCGGAGCCGCGGGGAGCCGGCCGCCGGGGAGCCGCCGATCCTGCTGCTCGACACCCTGGGCGAACAAGCCGGGGCCGCCCAGCGCGCCGCGGCGGCCCTCCTCGGGGGCAGCTTCGACCCAGCGATCGGCGGCCACGCGACCACCGACGCGCTCCGGGCCGGCGTGCCGGTGGTGGTGGGACCCCACCACGCCGGGAACGCCGCAGCCCTCCAGCCGGGCCTCGACCGAGATGGCCGCTCACTCATCATTTTCGTCGATGGGAGCCCCCAGGGCACCGCGGCCGCCCTCGCCGCCGCCCTGGCCCGCGGCCCGAGCGCGCCGGCCGCACCCGACCCGGCCCCGCTGCACCGCCTCGCCGCGCACCTGCCCGCCCCCTGCAGCGGGCCTGAGCGGCCGCCCCGACCGGCCCTCCGGCCGCTGCGCCCGCTGTGGCGCGCCTTGATGGCGGTGGATCGGGCCGCCGCCCGGCCCGCCCCGGCCCCGCTGCCGACCCTCGTGGTCGGTGGCTTAGCGGCGGGGGGCTCCGGAAAAACGCCCATCACCCAGGCCTTGCTCGCTCGGCTGCCGGGGGCCGCCGCCGTGGGCCGGGGCTACGGGCGCGGGGGTGCCCCCGGCCTCCGGGTGGGGCTGCCCGGCGCGGCACCTGCGGCCTTCCTCGGAGACGAGCTGGAGATGCTGCGCCGAAGGGGCGCCTGGGCCTTCAGCGCCCCCGACAAAACCGCTGGCCTGCGCGCCGCGGCCGCGGCTGGGGCCCGCCTCGCCGTGGTGGACGACGGGCTGCAGAGCTGGTCGCTGCGCCCGACCCTGCGCCTCGCGGTGGTCGACGCCCAGCGCCCGACCGCCGGAGGGCTGCTGCCGGCGGGCGGGGCCCGAGAGGGGTGGGGTGCCCTTCAGCGCGCCCAGATCATCGTGCTGTACGCCGGTGCCAGCCTTCGACCGACCGCCGAGGCGCCGCGCCCGCCGCTCCCCGCCGGCCCCAGCCTGTGGCGGGCCCGCGCCCGACCCGAGGCCTGGCTGCACCGCGGCCAGCGCCTCCCCCTCGACGCCCGAACGGGGCCGGCGCCGGTGGCCTGCGGCCTCGCTCACAACGGCGACTTCATCGCGCTGCTCATCGATCTGGGGCTGCGGCCCACGCTCGTGGCGGCCCTCCCCGACCACGGCCCGCTGCCGGCCCTACCGCCCGGCTGCGTGATCACCGAGAAGGACGCCGCCCGCGCCCCCGCCGATGCCGACCTCTGGGCCCTGTGCCTCCGCGTGGAGATCGACGACGAGAACGGCCTCATTGAAGCCATTGAGCAGGCCGTGTTTGCTACTCCGCCGGCCAACGGGGGCCGCCGATGAGGGCCCGGCGCGCCCTGTGGCGCCTGCTCGGCGCGCTGTGGTGGTGGGCCTTGCCGCTGCGGCGGTCCGAGGCCCTGCGCGCGCTCCGCGACACCTTGCCGGAGCGGGCGTCCGAGGCCCCCACCCTGCTGCGGGGCGCGGTGGGCTCCGTGGCGCTCGGCTACCTCGAGCTCGCGGTCGGTTCGCCCATGCCCATCCGCGGCCTGGACCGCCTCGCGGCCGCGCTGCGCCCAGACCGGGGTGTGCTGTGCCTGGGTGGCCACAATGGCCCTTGGGACCTGCTTTTGGTGCGCTGCAGCCAGCAGGTCCCGGTGACGGTCTTCGTCAAGCGCCCCTCGAGTCGGCTCGCGGCCTGGGCCCTGCAGCGGCTCCGGCGCGGGGGAGATCTGGAGCTGCTGCCGCCCCGCGGGGCCTTCGCGGCGGCCGAGCGCGCGCTCCAGGCCGGCCGGGTGGTGCTCCTGGTGCAAGATCAACGCCACAACCCCGGCCCGGCGGTGCCCTTCTTCGGCCGGCCCGCCCGGACCAGCGAGGGCTACGCGCGCCTTCGTTCGCTCGCCGACCGCCTCGGCGCCCCGACCTTTGGCGCCTTGGCGTGGCGGCGCGAGGACGGCACCGCCGAGGGGGAGATCCAAGCCCTCAACGCCCCGCAGGACGGTGATCTCACCGCGTGGACCCAAGGGTTCTACGAGGGGGCGGCCCGGGCGCGACCGGGCGACTGGTGGTGGCTGCACCGCCGCTGGCGCTGAGGCCGCTCAGCGGAGGAGCGGCGCTTGTTGCCCATAGCGCCGAAGGTAGGCCTTGACCTCGAGCTTTCGGGCGGTGTTGTCGGAGGACATATAACGAATCTTCCCGAAGATCGCGCGCTCCGGCCCCCAGGCGCGGTCGAAGCGGCCGAAGACCCACGAGACCCCCGCCACCGAGCTCGGGTCCCGACCGTCCAGCGCGTACTTGTCGTTGAGGTGCAGCAGCAGCGCGAAGGCCTCCTCCGGGCTCGCGCACCACTCCAGCCCCTTCTTGCCCCACAGCATGCGCATGTAGTTGTGCATGCGCCCTTCGCGGACGAGCTGTCGCGGAGCGGCGTTCCACAGCGGATCGTGGGTCGCGGCGGCCTCGAGCTGCGCCGGGCTGTA
>CANHON010000188.1 GCA_947462115.1 Deltaproteobacteria bacterium
CCCTCGTGACCAATGACACCCCCGGCGGCCGCTCCTCCAACCGCCGCGTCGAGGTGCGCATCGTGGCGCCCGTCCGACCGCCGCGCGGCTAAAGTGCCCACCCAGGCGCCCCTCTGCCGATCCCCACCCCACCGCTCCCCTGAGGTGCCCATGCGCTGCGCCCACAAGCCCGTCGCCCGCTCGCTCAGCCGCTCGCTCAGCGTCTGCCTCACCCTGTCCTTCGCCCTGTCTTTCACCCTCGTGGCCTGCGGGGGCGACACCAAGTCGGCGGCCGACAGCAGCGGCGGCGACGCGGAGTCTTGCGGTGACATCGACGGCGAGGGCGGCGACACCGGCGACGTGCCCAACATCCTCGGCGCCTGGACGACCTCCTACGGCACCAACCGCTTCGACGACGGCGTCTGCAGCGTCCCCGGCCTGAGCTCGGACGAGATCAGCGACGTGATGGCCGGCGTGCTCAAGATCGAGGGCCGGGTGCCCGACGCGGTCTACGCGACCTTGAACAACGGCGACGACCGGTTCTACGGGCTGGTCAACAGCCAGGGCGGCGTCGTCTTCACGGGATCGGTCGAGAAGGCGGGCCACACCCTCTATGTCAGCTTCGGCGGGCTGCTCTACCGCCAGCCCCAGACCGACCGCGACGAGCTGCGCGGCTTCTCCTACATCGGGGTCGACCTGGACGGCGCCGACAGCGTCATCGACTGCTGGGTCCAGGGCGACTGGCGGGCCACCCGCAGCGGTAACTAAAGGCGCCGAGGGCTCAGTCGAGGCTGAGGTCCGGCGCGGCGCGGCCGAAGCGCGGGCTCGGTGCGGCGGGCCCGAGCAGCCGGGCCAGCTCCAGCACCTCGTCCACCCGATCGCCGAGCTGCTCCAGCAGCATCCCCTCGACTTGGAGCTGCACCGCGTTGTCTTCGACGGTGGCGCTCGCGCAGCGATCGAGCAAGTCGAGCTGCCGGGGCGACAAGGGCCGGGGACCCAGGGCCTCCAACAGGGACCGCCGCGGCGCAGGTCCGCCGCCCCGCCGACCGCCGCGCTCGCGGGGCACCGCTGCGGTGATGACCGTTCGGAGGTGCCCGTCGGCGACGCCATCGAGCTGAACATGCACAGCCACGCCGTTGCGCTCGCCGTCCATCACGGCGGGCTCGCCGGACCGTGACGGCCGAAAACGCAGGCCGTGGGCGCTGGCGTAGGCCGCCCAGGGCGCACCCGAGGCCTCATCGACGCCGCGGGCCAAGCTGAGGGCCTCGGCCAGGAGGGCCGGGACCGACTCAGGCGCGGTGCCGTCCTGCCAAACCTGTAGAAAACGCACACCTACGCGTTGTCCTCGACGACCCGCCGGCAGCCGCAGGCTGGGTCGGAGGGAGGGATCGCCGGCGGTGTGGGGCAGGAACAGCGCCAGGACAACCACCGCCCGACCGGTCAGGGTGGTCGTGACCACGCCGGGTCGGCCGCCGATGAGGCCGCGGAGGTGGTGCTTGCGGTTGAGCTGCAGGCCCTCGTCCCGGGCCCGGAGCACGGCCAGCGCCTGCTGGGCCCAGCGCTCCCGGCGCCGATCGGCCGCCCGCAGCACCAGCACCGTCGCCGTCGCCAGCACGGCGGTGAACAGCGCGACCGAGAGCAAAGTGCCGGCGATCCAGCCGAGGCCGACCGGCACCTCCTCGGCGGCGACCGCGCTGAGCCACGCCGCCGCTGGGCCCGCTGCCCCGATCACGGCTGGACCTCCGACCAGGGAGCGAAGGGCGCGCGGTACTCCAGGCGAAAGCCCAGCGCGCGGCCCGCCGCCAACACCCCGTCGAAGTCGTGGGAGATGGTGGCGCCCGCCTTCTGGGTGACCTCATCTTCTGTGGGAAGATCAAAGTCATCGGCGCCGTAGCGCAGCCCGAGCAGGGCGGCCTCGTTTCGCGTGAGCACGCTGGTGCGGATGTGCTCAAAGTTGTCCAGGAAGATCCGGCAGATGGCCAGCCACCGCAGGTACTCCTGCAAGGGCAGCTCGCTGCCGCCGAGCTCGGTGTGGTAGGGCTTGAAGGTCCAGCACAAGAAGCTGCTGAGCCGCCCCCGCTGCTCGTCCTGAAAGCGCCGCAGCCGGTCGATGTGCGCGAGGCGCTCGTCGAGCGGCTCATCAAAACCGATCACCATCGTGCCGGTTGAGCCCATGCCGGCGTCGAGGATGGCGCGCTGGGCGTCGAGGTAGTCCTCGACCTTGTACTTGCCGGGGCTGTGCCGCAGGCGGAACCGGTCGTCGAGGATCTCCGCCCCGCCGCCGGTGATCCACCGGGTCCCGGTCGCCGCGAAGCGCGCCGCCGCCTCGTCGTAGCTGAGCTTTTGGCGCTTGGCGACGAACATGAACTCCGCGACGGTCATCTCGTAGAAGCTGACCTCGGGGTAGCGGGCGCGCACCTGGGTGAACAGGCGGATGTAGTGGTCAATGTCGAGGCCCGGGTGGAAGCCTCCGTTGAAGCCCACCATGGTGCCGCCGTGCGCGAGCAGCCGGTCGATGCGCGCGCAGACCTCCTCGAAGGACAGCAGGTAGGTGTCGGGCGCGTCGGGGAACCGGTAGAAGGCGCAGTAGTCGCAGCGGGCCACGCAGACGTTGGTGTAGTTGACGATGGCCATCTTGAGGTAGGTCGCGGCGTCGGGGGCGTGAAACCGACCGCGGACCACCGCCGCCAAGGCCTGCAGCGCCGCGTCGGGCGCCTCGGACCAAAGCCGCGCGGCCTCATCGACCTGCAGCCGACCGCCCGCGCGCAGGCGCGCCTCGAGCTCCGCCAGCCAGCCCGTCAGCGGCGCCGCCGCCGCAGCCTCTCGATCGATCACGAGGCACCTCCGCTGCGCCACCCCTATCCCAAGCGCACAGGGAGGGGTGGCGCGGGCAACGGCATCAGAGGGCGGCGATGATCGCGGCCACGACCTCGCTGCTGCGCGCGCTGCCGCCCATGTCCGCCGTCTTGACGCCCGCCTCGGTCACCGCGGCGATGGCCACCCGCAGGCGCTCGGCGGCGGCCGTCTGCCCGATCCCATCGAGCATCAGCCGGGTGGTGCGCAAGAAGGGCACGGGGTTGGCGAGGTCACGGCCCACGAGCTCGGCGGCCTTGCCGTGCGGCATCTCGAAGATCTGCACGCCGTCGCCCACGCTGTGGCTGGGGCTCGCGATGATGCCGCCGGCGAGGCCGCTGCAGAGGTCGCTGACGATGTCGCCGAACAGGTTGCCGGCCAACAGCACGTCGAACTGGCTCGGGTTGCGGACCAGCTTCATGCACAGCGCGTCGACAATGACCTCGTCCACGGCGATGTCGGGGAACTCGGCCGCCACCGCTTGGCAGGTCTTGAGGAACAGCCCGTCCGACTTCTTCATGATGTTGGACTTGTGGACGATGGTCACCTTTTTACGGCCGTGCCTGCGGGCATAGGCGAAGGCGAAGCGGGCGATGCGCTCGGTGCCCGCCCGGGTGGTGACCTTGACGGCCTCATAGACGCCGTCGGTGATCTCGTGCTCCAGGCCGGCGTAGATGTCCTCGCTGGTCTCGCGGATGACGACGAGGTCCATCTTGGGGAAGCGCGCCGGGCTGCCGGGCAGGGCGCGGGCCACCCGCACCGTGGCGTAGGTCCCGAGCTCTTTGCGGATGCGCACCGTGGGCGGGAGCTTGCCGGGCTGCTTGTGGCTGTCGAAGCGCCCCTTGAGCACCACGCCCGTCAACCGGGCGTCGGCGATGGCGGCGGCGCTGATGTCGTGCTCATCGGGAAAGACGTGCCAGTCGATGTCGACGCCGAGGGCAGCGACCACAGCCTGGGCGTGGGCGGCGACCTCGGGGCCGATCCAGCCGCCGGGCAACAGGGTGACAGCGGCGCGGAGCGCGGGGCTCGAGGCGGGGGTTTCGGTCTCGCTCATGCTGACCTCCTCAGAGCTTGTCGATGATGGCGTCGGTGAATTCGGCCGAGGTGGCCTTGCCGCCGAGATCCCCGGTGACGTGGCGACCCGCCTCCAGCACGTCCCAGACGGCGCGCTCGACCCGGCGGGCGATCTTCTGCTCTCCGACGTAGTCGAGCATCAACAGCGCGCTGGACAGCACCGCGAGGGGGTTGGCGATGCCGCGGCCGGCGATGTCGGGGGCCGTGCCGTGCACCGCCTCGAAGACCGCGACCTGGTCGCCGATGTTGGCGCCCGGGACCACGCCGAGGCCGCCGACCAGGCCCGCCGCCAGATCGCTGAGGATGTCGCCGTAGAGGTTCTGCAGGAGCAGCACGTCAAAGGGCGTCGGGTCGAGCGCGAGCTGGAAGCCGAGGTTGTCCACCGGCAGGTCGTGGCGGGCGATGAAGGGGTACTCCGCGCCGACCTCGTGAAAGGCCGCGTGGAAGGCGCCATCCGAGAGGGGCACCACCGCCTCTTTGCTGCAGCAGTGGATGGTGCGGCGGCCAGTGTAGCGCATGTTCTCGAAGGCCCAGCGGGCGATGCGCAGGCCGGCCTTGCGGGTCGAGACCTTGAGCGTCAGAACGGTGCCGGGCGTGACCTCGTGCTCGATGCCGGCGTAGAGGTCCTCGGTGTTCTCGCGGAGGACGACCAGATCGACGTTCTGGTATGGGGTCTTGACGCCCGGCACGCTGCGCACGGGGCGGTAGCCGACGTAGAGGTCGAGCTCCTGGCGGAGCGTGACGTTGGCCGAGCGCCAGCCGCCGCCCTTGGGGGTCTCGAGCGGGCCCTTGAGGCCCAGGCGGTTGCGCCGGACGCTGGCCAAGGTGGCCGCGGGCATCGGATCGCCGTGGGTGGCGACCGCGCCAGCGCCGCCGGGCGCCTCCTCCCACTCGATGGGCGCGCCCGCCGCCGCGAGCACGCGGCAGGTGGCCTCGGTCACCTCCGGACCGATGCCGTCGCCTTTGATCAGCGTCACCTTGTACTTCATCGATCGCCTCCGTTCTTCGGCGTCGCCGGCGCATGCCATCGCGCCGACGTCGCGCTGTGGGGGGCCGCCATCGGCACGGGACCCCGCGCGCTCAAGCCAAGAGCGCGGAGCAACGGCGACGCCCTCCGGTGGCGGCCGCCCTATTCCCGCCGCCCGACCGCCGCCAGCGCGCCTAAGGGTTCGCCGAAACGACGTCCTGCACGACAAGCTCGCAGTCGACCATCGGGGCCTGCAGCAGGATCGCCCGGTCGGCCGCCTCGCGCATGCGCAGCTCGGTGGGGCCCTCGCTGGTGAGCACGCGCAGGCCGTCGTCCTCCAGGTCGATGTTGTTGGGCCGCGGCGTCGGCTGCTCGTGATCGATGCGGATGCGCAGGCTGCCCTCGGGGTCGGCCGCGCGCAGGGCCTTCATCGCCTCGACGCCGGTGGGCCGCAGGCCGACCCAGGTGTAGGGCAGGCCCGACTCATCCAGCCGGATCTGCGCCTCTGTGAGCTCGGCGTTGGTGATCACCACGCCCGCGGGGCCCTGGCCCTCGAATCGCCCCTGCCGCACCAGGAGCGCCGGCACCGCCACCCGGTCGTCGGGCAGGCCAGGCAGGGTGGCGGTGAGCGAGATCACGCCTCCCTCCTCGGTCATCGACGGGTCCCCTAGCCCGATGGCCTCGGCCCGCGCGCGCACCGCGACCATGCCGCGCTCCGGACAGTCGCCGGAGAAGCGCATGACCACGCGGTCGCCCGCGGCCGAGCCCCCACGCCAGGCTGCGAAGACCAGCGCCCCGGTCGCGGCGAACAGCAAGCCGGCCACCACGATCGGCGCCACCATGAACCGGCGGAAGGCCTCGGATCGCGGCTGAAAACCCGGCGGTGCGGCCCCTTCGGTGACGGGCGCGACGGGCAGGGGGACGACTTCGCCTTCGGGTGCTTCTGGGGCAGACATGGGCGGCCCCTAAGCTGCCCGCGGGCGGCCGTCACCGGTGGGGCGTGGGCTCAGAACCACCCGAACTTGATCATCAGGTCGCCGCCGACGCCGGTCCCGTTCATCATCAACAAGGACGGGCTGCCCGGCACCACCGACGCGTCGAGGCGCGCGCCGGCCACCACCCGGGCCCACCGGGCGGCCCGGAGCTCGAGGCGGGCGGCCGCGCTGGTGTGAACGACCTCAGCGCGCTGATCGCCGAGGCTGAGGTGGCCGCGGCCCACGCCGAGCTCGACCGAAGGGTGCAGCGTGGCGCCGGGATAGAAGACCCGCTCCACAAAGACGCCCGAGGCCGACAGGGCCTCGCGGGGGCGCCCGCCCTGCCCGTCGTGGTGCCCGTGGCCGTGGTGGCCGCCGTGCGGACCCTCGCCCGCCGCTTGCCCGTCGTGGGCGGGCCGGGCGTGGAAACCATAGCCGCCGATCGCCCAGCGGTGATCGATCAGAAAGGCGCCGCGGCCCCCCTCGGTGGGCATGGCCACCCCGCCGAGCACGCTCAGGCCCCACATCGGGGCGCCGTATCCGCCGTGATCAACGTCACCATCCACATCCTCACCACGGCAACGCGCGCAGTCCCCGGCGGGCGCCGCCGCGGGCGCGACGGCCGCGGGGGCTGCGGCGGGCGCGTCGGTGGAGAGCGAGAGCAGCGCCGCAGAGGGCGCTTCGGCGGCCACTGGCTCTTCGGCCCAGGCCAGCCCGCTGAGGGCCCACGTTGCAGCGAGGACAATCGGGGCGTGTGCGCGCATGGGGCTCCCGGGGCAAGGGCGAGGACCGGAGCGAGGCGCGGGCGGCGGGCAGGGGCCGCGCGGGCGCTCGCGCTTCTCCCGCATTCTATCGCCTTGGACCGCCGGGGAGGCGGCTAAGCGAGGCGGTCGAGCAGGTGGCCCGTGAAGCCGTAGCGCTCGGCGAGCACGCGCTGGTGCTGGTCGATGATCTGCTTGAGGTGGGCGTTGCTGGCCTCCGAGCCGCTCAAGGCGCCCTCCAGGTCGCGCAGCAGGCCCTTGAGGCTGTCTGCGGCGTGGGAGCCCTTCTCCATCAAGGCGCTGTGGTTCTCCTTGGCCGCCGCGATGGTGCGCTGGATCAACTTCGGATCGACGCCGACCGGCCCCGACATGCGGGCGGCCTCGGCGCCGTCCAGGGTGCCGCGGAGCTCTTGCCCGAGCGCGTGAACGACGCGGAACACGGTGTCCACGTCCACCGTGGAGCGCCCGCCGGCGGTCTCGACGGGCTTGAGCGCGCCGCCCACCCCCGGGGGCGTGGTCGCGGCGCGCATCGCCGCTGCTTGAACGGAGCCGGAACCCGCGCTGCCCACTTGCATCGACCACCCCCGCCCTGGCTACGGAACCAGGGCGGCGCGGCTTGAGCGAAGGGAGGCTACAGGTCTTGAACGGCCGCCTTCTCCAGCGCATCGTCGTTCTTGCGCTTGGCCTCGATCATCGGCACCGAGCTGTACTGCACCTGGATGAAGCCGGTCTCGGCGTCCCGAAGGTAGCTGAGGATGACCTTTTTCCCGTTCCAGCGGTAGCTGCCGTTCTCCTCGTCGGCCTTGGTGGCGGGCCCGAAGGCCTCGACCAGGGCCGCGAGCAGGGGGGCTGCGTTCACCTCGCCGTAAGCGACGAGATTGACGGCCATCAGCTGATCCATGTAGCAGGTGTAGCTGACGTCCAGCAGCTGGGCGCGGCCCACGTCGAGCGCGTCGCCGGGCCGGGTGTAGTGCAGCATGCCCAGGTAGGGCGGCCGCTCTTTGTCGGCCTCGGCGCCCATGCCCGCCTTGATGGCCTCTTTGACGGCCAGGGTGTTGCCCTTGAGGCCCTCAATTTGGTCGCAGCGCTGCGTCAGGGCCACATCGCGGAAGCCGTTGCGCTTGTCGAGATCTTTGAGGGCACCCGCGCTCGCAACCGATGCCATCAGCATACCGACCAACCACATCACCGCTCTCCTCGATGCAAGGCGCCCCAGGCCTGCTGCGGCAGGGCCCGTGACGCCGGGGGCTATCCCTTCGGCCCGGCGCGCGCCCTGCTTGACGCAGCCCGAGCCCGACGCCCCCCGGCGCCGCATACGGTACAATAGGCGACGGGAGGTGCGAGGTCATGAGCACGAAGCAGGCGCGCGATTGTTGGGGTTTGCTCGGCGCGATCGCGCTCATCGGCTGCACCAGCGGCGGCGGCAGCAAAGACAGCGCGTCGGACACGGCCGGCGCGGCGGACGGCGGCAGCGCCGATGGCGCGGACGGTTCGGAGGGCGGCGCGGACGACGGCGGGGGCGACGGCGGGGGCGACGGCGGGAACGCCTACCCCGAGGGGCCGGTGGCCTTCACCCTCACCACCACCGGCGACAGCGCCCTGAGCCTGAGCTTCTCCGAGCCCGACTGTCCCTACCGGGCCAGCGGCACGAGCTTCCGACAGACCTGGCGAGGCGATGGCCACGTCTTCGTGCTGATCGTCGAGGTGAGCCGCGACTTCCCCGGAACCCCCGGCACCTACGGCGCGGCGGGCACCACCCGGGTCCGGCTCCAGGAGGAGGCCGGCGGCTCGCTGACCTACTACGACTCCACGCTCGGCGATGGCGTGGTGGAGGTCACCCTCGACGGCTTCTCGGTGGACGACGATCGCGCGTGGGGGAGCTTTAGCGCGGGCGCGCTCGGCGGCAGCGCAGGCGAGCGGGTGGAGATCGGCCCCCAGCCCCTCCCGATCTGGTGCCCCACGCTGCTCTGATGCCTCGGCCCTCCCCGGTCAAGCGTTGACCGGCACAGGGGCGAGGGGCGCGGTAGACCTCGGGGCATCGGCGCGGCGGTCCGCGGTGGGGGGAGTGATGCGCGACGGGGGAGAGATGGACGGCGGGAGAGATGGACGGGGGA
>CANHON010000189.1 GCA_947462115.1 Deltaproteobacteria bacterium
GAGCACGAAGAGGCGGGGATCAAAAGCGCCCGCATCGAGATCCGCGGCCCCTACGCCTACGGCTACCTCAAGGCCGAGATCGGCGTGCATCGGCTCGTTCGCATCAGCCCCTTCGACTCGCAGGCCCGCCGGCACACGGCGTTTGCCAGCGTGGACGTGATGCCCGACCTCGACGATGAGATCGAGGTCGACATCAAGGAGTCGGACTGCCGCATCGACACCTTCCGCGCAGGCGGCGCAGGCGGCCAGCACATCAACACCACCGACTCGGCGGTGCGGATCACCCACTTGCCCACCGGGCTCGTGGCGGCCTGTCAGGCGGAGCGCTCGCAGCACAAGAACAAGGCCAAGGCCTGGAAGATGCTCCGCGCCAAGATGTACCAGTACGAGCTGGAGAAGCGCCAAGCCGAGATTGACGCGGTGAACGCCCAAAAGAAGCGCATCGAGTGGGGCAGCCAGATCCGCAGCTACGTGCTCCAGCCCTACCGCATGGTCAAAGATCTGCGCACCGGCTGCGAGAACACGCAGACCGACAAGGTCCTCGCCGGCGATCTCATGCCCTTTATGGAGTCCTGGCTCGCGCAGCGGGCCGGGGTCGAAGAGAAGGCCGGGAGCTGAGCCCGCGCCTTCGTCCACAGCCCCCCGGGGGCGACGCGCCGCCTAGCTGGCGCACGGAGCTGACATGACCTCGCCGACCGCCCTGCGGCTCCCCCTGACCGTCCTCGCCCTCGGCCTCGCGCTCGGCGCCTGCAAGGGCAAAGAAGCCGACACGGGCGGCGAGCCCGATCCCTACATCGTCGGGCAGATCCAGCCCGACGGCGGCTCGGAGGCCGGGAACGTCCGCTTCCACAAGGCTTTTGGCTTCAACCAAGGCGAGGTCTTCATCGCCTACATCTCGTCGAACCCCGACGCGACCTGCGAGAACGTGGCCCAGTACCTCCGGGTGGGCAGCGCGGCCTTCGATCCCTCCGATATGTTCCGGCCGGACACCTGCAATATGTTCATCAAGGTCAGCCAGGACTACAGCGGCGGCATCGACTACAGCCGCGCCGAAGGCGACGCCAGCATCGACCTCGTCGGCGCCGGCACCAGCATCGAGTGCGCGCTGGGCGCCGGGGACTGGGAGCTGACCACCCTGCTCGAGGACGACCCCGACCCCGACTACTACTACTCGGGCCGCTGGTGGGTCGGGAACCCCCTCACCTACCGCTACACCTTCTCGGGCGGCGACGGCGAGGACTACACCCTCGACATGGAGCTGGCCCAGCTCGACGGCGGCTACGTCCACGAGTCGCTGGAGGAGGTCCGGGCCACCGCGACGGTCAGCGGCAGCATGCCCGCCGAGTGGTGCGAAGGCCTCGCCTCGACCGGCCTGTTCTAAGGCCACCGCACGCCGCTCCGGCGCGGGGAGACTTCGATGAGACGGGCCTGCTTTACGCTGCTCTGCCTTTGTGTTGGCGCCTCGGCCTCCGCCGCTGAGGTGGTCGATCGGGTCGATCCCGAGAACAAAGGCGCGGGTTTTGACCGCACCCGCATGCGGGTCGGCGGCTTCGTCCAGCCCCGCTTCGTCTCCACCCAGGAGGACGAGGCCGCGGGGGTTCCGGGCGAGCTCGGCTTTCAGGTCGCGCGGGCCCGACTGGAGTTCACCACCCTCCGCTCCCAGAGCGACGATCCCGAGGAGCTCGGCGCCCAGGTGCGCACGACCACCAGCATCGAGCTGATGCCCGAGGCCCGCCTCGTCGACGCCTTCATCGACCTGTCGGCGCGGCCCTTGCTCAACGTGCGCCTCGGCCAGTTCAAGACGCCCACCAGCCGCACCCTGCTCGTCAGCGACAAAGACACCGCCCTGCCCGAGCGGGCCGGCCTCGACGAGCTCGGCCCCCGTCGCCAGATCGGCGCCATGCTCCACGGCGCGGACCCCAAGAACATCGTCGAGTACGGGATCGGCGCCTTCAACGGCGAGGGCACCAACCGCCTCGGCAACGTCAACCGCAAGCTGCTCACCGCGGCGCGGGTGGCGGTCAGCCCCTGGGGCGGCCCGGGCACCCAGAGCGAGCTGCTCGACCCCGAGGTGCCGGCCACCGCCACCCTCGGCTACAGCATCTACAGCAACGTGGACGGCCCCGAGGGCGCCGAAGAGGCGTCGATCAGCCACAACGGCGAGCTGTTCGCCCACTACCGCTGGGTGAGCCTGCAGGCCGAGCTGCTGTGGCGGTTCAGCGACTGGCAGCCGGTCGAGCTCGCCGACTTCAACAGCCTCGCCTGGTACGCCCAAGGGGCGAGCTTCGTGCCCGGCGTCCCCTGGGCCGACGAGCACCTCGCCGTGCTCGGGCGGGTGGAGCGCGCCGACCCCTTCATCGCCATCGACCAGACGGTGCCGCTGGTGGGCCCGACCGATCCAGCCCAAGGTCGGCAGATCGTCACGGCCGGCCTCGGCCTCTACGCCAGCGACCCCTGGTTCAAGCGCGCCCAAGACCTGCGCTTGCAGGTGCTGTACTCGGTGCACACCGAGCTTGAGGATCGCCCCTACGACGATGATCAGCTCGTCGTCGCCGGACACATGAGCTTCTAGCCCGCGCCCCGGAGCCCCCCATGCGCCGCGCTGCCCTGCTGTTGATGCCGATCGCCGCCTGCGACTTCTACCCCGAGGGCGCGAAGGACTCGGCCGCGACCACCACCGAAGCGGACTGCTCGCCAGAGGTGGTGATCCCCACCGGCCTCATCAAGGGGGAGCCGCCCCCGGTCACGCCCCACGCCGAGGTCTATGGGGCCGCGCCGGCGCCCTTCCACGTGCACATGTCTTGGCCGAGCCGAGACACCAGCCGCAACGCCGCTTTTGTGTGGCGCACTGACGTGGACACCACCGCCTCGCTCATCGAGTGGGGGCCCGCCGCCACCTTCCCCGAAGGCGCCACCCGCACCGAAGGCGCGAGCTTCTTGTTCGGCGGCGCGGCCCTGGGCGAGGGCCCCTACCGGGTGCACGAGGCCCGCCTCTGCGGCCTGCTCAGCCCGGACACCGACTACAGCTACCGGGTCGGCGGCGAGGGCGGCTGGTCGTCCACCTACACCTTCCACACCCCGCCGGCCCCCGGCACGCCCTGGAGCTTCCGCGTGGCGATGTCCGGCGACTCCCGGGGCACCTATGCAACGTGGAGCACGGTGCTCTCGGCGATGCAGAGCCACGCGCCGGACCTCTACCTGTTCTCCGGCGACATGGTCGAGCTCGGCGCCAACCAACGGGAGTGGGACGCGTGGTTTGACGCCAGCGGCGATGTTTTCGCCACGACGCCCTTCATGGCGGCCCACGGCAACCACGAGTTCTTGGCCCAGCACTACTTCGCCCAGTTCGCCTTCCCCAACAACGAGGAGTGGTACAGCTTCGAGGTCGGCGACACGCTGTTCTTGTCGCTCAACGACACCGTCCGCGACCAGAGCGAAGCCGACGACGCCCAGACCGCGTTCATCCGCGACACCTTGGCCGAGAGCCCGCTGGGCCGGCGCGTGGCCATGCACCACCAGCCGCTCTACTCCACCTGCACCACCCACGGCTCCAACGAAGAGCTGCGCGAGCTCTGGGCGCCGGTGCTCGAAGCGGGCGGGGTGTCCTTGGTCTTGGCCGGGCACAACCACATCTACGAGCGCAGCGTGCCCATCCGCGAAGGCCAGGAGCGCCCGCCCGGCGAAGGTACGGTCTACGTGGTCTCTGGCGGGGCCGGCGCGCCGCTCTACCCCAACAGCGAGGCCGAGTGGTTCGGCGCGGTCGCCCAGTCGATCGAGCACTACATCATCGCCGACTTCAGCCCCAACGGCGTCGAGCTGGTCGTCCGGGACCTCTCCGGCAACATCATCGACAGCTTCAGCCTCCCCCGCTGAGGGCCTCGGCCCCTTCAGAAGGCGGGGTGCGCGAAGGCCGCCACCCAGAGGCCCAGCGCGGCGGTGATGGCGGCGCACAGGGCCGCGAGGCCGAACATCCACCGGGCGCCGCGCCGGGCCGCAGGGGAGCGGGGCGCGCTCCACAGCAGCGCCGCGGCGCCCACCGCGAGGGCCGCGGCGAAGAACCCGATGTGCTCCTTGCTCTCAAACCGCTGGGCGAGGGGGAGCGCGTCGCGCACGAGGCCCGGCTTGATCCCCGCCCGGTAGGTGGGGTAGAGCACCGCCCCGAAAAGGGCCACAAGCAGGGTGATCCCACCAGCGAGCGCCGCCGCGAGCCGGGCAGCGGGGCTCGGCGGACCGGGCCGCCGGAGGCCCACGAGCGGGTGGAGCAGCAGCGCCAAGGCCAGCAGCCCGAGGCCCCCGTGCAGCCGCGCCGCCAAGGCGAACAGCCCGCCCGCGTCCGCGCCCTCCATCAGGGCACCGCCAACATCGCGGCCACCGCGCAGAGGGTGGCGAGGCCGGCCACCACGGGCAGCGCGCCGAGCAGCCGCGGCCCGAGCGCCGGGGCCCCGCCGACCGCCGCCGCGCCCCCGAGGCCGAGCCCCACCGCCGCGCCCACCACGAGGCTGGAGGCCACCCGCCAGAAGTAGGGGATGAAGGCCGTGGCGAGGACCGCGCTCATCGGCGGCTCGTCGATGGCGTCGAGCAAGCGCTGCACCGCATAGGCCAAAATAGCGCCCACCGCGCCATACGCGACGCCGATGCCGACCGCGGCGCGGCCCTCAGACACCGGCCGCCCGCCGCACCCGCGGGCACTCCGGGTCGGGCGCCAGCTCGTCGCCGAGCAGGGCCCCCGCCACCACCCGACAGCCCCCGCGGCAAGCGGACTGGATCGCGCAGCTGTCGCAGGGGGCCGGCGGCGCGGCAGCCCGGCCCCGCCAAGCGCGGAGGCGCGGGTCCGCCGCCCAGCGGTGGCCGAGCGCGTCCCCGGCCGTCGGGCCCCCGCCGGCGAAGGAGCAGGGCCCCCAGCCGCCCGCAGCATCGCGGGCCCACAGGTCCGCCCCGCCGGTGCAGCCGCGCACGCCGAGGGCGGAGAGCGCGGCCGGCTCGACCGCATGATCGACCAAGAAGGGCAGCAGCGCGCAGTCCCAGCGCATGACCAAGCCGAGCGCCGCCTCGGCCTGCAGCAGCCGCGGCCAGAGCTGGTCGAGCAGGTCCGGCGCCGGGGCCAGCGCAGCCCAGGCGCCCGCGCCGCGGCCGGCGGGCTTGAACCGCAGCCACTGCCACTCCAGGGCGCCGGCCCCCGCGATGGCCCGCCCGAGGGCCTCCAGCGCGCCGTCGGTGGCGAGCAGGGGCCCGCTCATGACGGTGTTGACCCCGACCCGGGCCCCCGCGGCCGCCAGCGCCGCGATCGCCTGCAGGCCCAAGGAAGAGCCGCCCCAGCCCCGGACCGCGCGGTAGATCGGGCCGATCCCGTCGATGGACACGTTGATCTGCCCAAAGACCGGCGCCAGGGCCGCCGCCTCCGCGGGCCCGAGGCCGAAGCCGCTGGTGGTGAGGTTGGGCACCATGCCGAGGGCCCGGGCCCGCTGGCCCAAGGCGAGGAGATCGGCGCGCAGCAGGGCCTCCCCGCCGCCGAAGGCGACCTCGGCCACGCCCAGCGCGGCGAGGCGCTCCAGCTCGTCGAAGATATCGTTGGGGTCGGCACCCTCTCGGTCTGGGCCCGCCGAGAGGTAGCAGCCGGTGCAGGCCACCGGGCAGCGCTCGGTGACGGCGAGGTGCACCTCCTCGGGGGCGCGCCGGGCGCCCTCCACCCGATCCGGCGCCCCTTCGCCCACCTCGCGGACCCCCGCCGCCCGGGCGAGCGCGAGCCCCTCGGCGGTCAGGCCCAGCACCGCGCCATCTTCCGGGAAGTGCAGCGTGGCCACGGCGCCCTCGGCGCCCCCCTCGGGCTCGGGCCGCAGCCGGGCGCCGCCGCCGCCCCCGCCCTCGGCCCAGCGGCGGAGGCGGTCGGCGTAGGCGTTGAGCAGCACCGCCGCGCCGCCGAGGGTCACCAAAGCGACGCCCACCACGCTGCCCGCGCTGGAGCAGCTGGGCCGGTGCCCGCGGCGCACCCAGCAGAGGAGCGGGGCCTCGCTCATGGCGTGACCCCAGGCCGCGGCAAGCCGAGCCAGCCGGCCCCCAGCCAGACGAGGGCGGCGGTCCACAGCCCGACGCCGAAGCGCAGCGCCCCGGTCGGCGGCGCGGCGGACAGGGCGCGGGCGGCGAGCAGGTGGGCAGCCACGAGGCCGAGGCCCAGGGCCGCGGTGGGCGCAGCGAGCCCCGGCTCCCAGGCGCCCGCCAACAGGGCGCACAGCACGGTGATCCCAAGCAGCAGCCCGGCCCCCATCGGCGGCCCGAGCCCGCGCGGCGCGCCCAAACGCCCCCGCCAGGCGAGGCCCAGGGCGCCCAGCGCGGCCACCAGCCCCGCGCCCCGATCGGCCCGCTGGTCTCGCCGCGGTGCCCGGGCCAAGGGCGCGCCCTCCAGGGGTCGGGCAGAACGGGGGGGCTGTTTGGCCGCGAAGATCGCCGCGGCGCGGGCCTCCTCGCCTTGGGCGGCCCAGGCGGCCGCGAGGCGCTCGCCCAAGCGCAGCCGCACCGCCGGGTCGAGCGCCACTTCGCCCCCGAGCGCCGCCCACAGCGGGGCCAGCCGGGCGCTGACCGCCTCGGCATCACCGCGCTGCGCGTCATTCTGAGCGAGGAGCAAGGCGGCCTCCACCGCGAGATCGGGGGCGTGGCCGGGCCAGCGGGCCAGGGCCTCGAGGGCGGCCGGCGGCGCGCGGCCCCGCTGAACATCGGTCAGGAGCTGCAGATCGTCGAGGCCCCCGTCGAGGTCCGCGCGGCGCTGGAGCTGGTCCAGCCGGGCCCGACAGGGGCGGGCCTCCGGCGCCTCGGGCCAGCCGGCGATCAAGGCGAGACAGGCGGCGCGCTCCTCGGCGGGCGCACCGGCGCGCTCGGCCGCCCGGGCCTCGGCCAAACGCGCAGCGGGCGCGGCGCCAGCGGGCGCAGCGAACAGCAGCGTGGCGGCGATCGCGGCGGAGACCATGCCGGAGCCTATCCCCCGGCCCATCGCCGGGCCGCGCCCGCCGCCCGCGGGTTAGCCGCCCGGCGAGGTGAGCATGGCCGACTCCTTGATCGTGCTGGACTTTGACGGGACGATGACCGACGCCGAGGCCGAGGCCGGCCCCTTCCGCGAGGGCTACCTCGACGACATCGCCACCCTCGCCGGCCTGCCGCGGGCCGAGGTCGAGGCGCTGGCCGCCCGCTTCGACGCCGAGGTCGCAGCCCACCCGGAGCGGGAGGGCTGGCGTTTTTACGGGCACATCGTCGCCCCGGCCACCGTAGACCCCTACCTCCGCATCATGCCGGTGGCCCGCCGCATCCTCGACGCCGCCGGGGTGCTCCAGGACGAGGTCGTGCGCACCCGGCTGCTCGACGGCGTGCTGTACAAGCACAACTACCCCCGCACCCGCACGGTGTTTCGGCCCGGCGCCGCGGACCTGCTGCAAGCGCTCCTGCCGCGGTCCGCCTGGGTGGTCACCAACTCGCACACCGAGGCGGTGGCCCACAAGATCGCCCTGCTCGACGCCACGGTCGACGGCACCCTCGCCGCTTGGCAAGGTCGGGTCCGGGGGCGGGCCCGCAAGTATGAGCTCGACGCCGACTGGCAGGGCGCCCCCGCGTCCATGGCGCTGCCTGGCCTGCCGCGCCCGGTGCTGCTGCGCCGCCGCGCCTACTTTGAGGTGCTCGACGGCCTGCGCCGCGGGGCTGGCCTGGACTGGAGCGAGGTTTGCGTGGTGGGCGACATCTTCGAGCTCGACCTCGCCCTGCCCTGGGCGCTCGGGGCGCGGGTGGGGCTGCTGGCCAACGCCCACACCCCGCCCTGGGAGCGGGCCTTCTTCCAAGATGCGCCGCGGGCCGTCATCCTCAACGACCTGCCCGCCGCGGGCCGCTGGCTGCTCGGGGGCTGAGCGGCCAGGGCGCCCCGCCGGCCGGCCGGCCGTCGGCGGGTGTCCGGCGGGCTCGGCCTCCCGGCCTCGGTCTTCGACCGCCGCGGGCGGCGCCCTCTGGCCCCCCTGGCGCGCGCAAGCGGCGGTGTCCGGCCGCGCGCGGCCGGCTTGCGGCGCCGTCGCAGGGCGCTAGCCGCTTCGCATGCGCGCGCTGCCCCCACCCCCCGCAGCCCCCCTCCTCGCCGGCGGCCCCCCTCCCAAGGGCCGCCTGCGGGTGGAGCACCTCGACCTGCGCCAGCGGGCCGACCGCCTCGCCTTCTACGAGGCGGAGCTCAGCTGTCGCAGCGGTGAGCACAGCTTCTTGCCTCCTTTTCGCCGGGACGCCCTGTACTGGCTCGACCCCGCGGGCAACCCAGCGCTCAGCGGCGCCCAGACCCTCGCCCTGCGGGTCAGCCGCGACGATCAGGTGGTGGGGCGCCTGTTGGGCCTGCGTCGGCCCGGCGCGGCCGAGGGCTACTTCAGCGCCTTCGCCTGCCTCGACGACCCCAGCGCCGCCGAGGCCCTGTTCGAGCGCTGCGCCCGCTGGCTCCGCGAGCTCGGCTGCGGTCAGCTGCTCGGGCCAGTGGGCCTCGCGGCGGACGCGGCCCCCGGGGTGCACCAGGCCGTATCGGCGGAGTCCTCCGGCCTCACCCGCTGCGATCCACCGCACATTCAGCGCCTCATCGAGGCCAGCGGCCTCGCGCCCACCGCCGAGCTCGCGGCTTGGCGCTGGCAGCTCGACATTCATGATCGGCGTCTGCAGTGCCTTTTTGAGCGTGCAGCCCGGCTAGAGGCCC
>CANHON010000190.1 GCA_947462115.1 Deltaproteobacteria bacterium
CAGGGCGGCGAGCGGTGCAAGCGGCCCGGACGAGCCCGGCGGCCTTCGGCCTGGCGCCTGCGCCCTTGAGTCGGGTGGTTGCAGGGATTAGAACGCCGATGTTTCATGTGTTTATGCTGAATCTCTCCCGAAGGGCGCTGCGCTCTGGGGCGCGCCGTCTTCGGTGGCACTTGTCAGCAAGTTGTCAAATGCTGTGCAGCGGCGGGTGAATGGGCGGCGGCGCGGCGCCTCAACCGAGCGGGTCCCTCGCTGCGGTCGGCGCTCACCAAGCATACGGACTACACCTTACTCGGCCTCTGCGAACAGCGGGAGCTGGCTGGCCCGCGGCCGGCGGGACCGCGGCGAGCGCACCGGCGGCCCTTGGGGCAGCGTGAAGCGCGGCGACCACGGCTCATTGAACAAGCGGAGCTGACCCGGCGGGTGCGGCTCTTCAACGTCTCGGCGGGCTTTTGCGCGCGCGACTGGCGCTTCAGATGCGGTTCGTCCCGTGCTGCTCATGCGCTGCCTCCCGGTGACAGGCGGAGGATCGGATGGCGATGGCAAGAACCTGAGCCAAGACAACATCTTCCCACAAGGCGCGGCGCAGGGCGCGCTGCGATACCGTGCGCCCCGCCGCTTGTCCAGGAGCCCGCCATGCTGATCCCCGCCCCGCCGCTGCCCCGAGGGGCTGCCCTGCTGCTGTTCTCGCTCGCCGGCCTCGGCTGCACAGGCGGGGACCCTGCCAAACCAGACAGCGGCGATGACGTGCTGGAGGGCGTGACCGTCATCGACGACCCCGCGCGCGCCGAGCACTTCTTCGACCGCCCGTTCCCCGACGACGCCCTGCGCCAAGCCGACGGCCGCCCCGACACCGCCGGCTTCCCGGTCGTCACCGACGCCCCCCTCGGCGGCGTGGCCGCGGCCTGGGCAGCCCAGGCGGCCGCCGCCACCTACGACTTTGGCGCCAACGCCCCGGTCACCATGCGGTTCGACGGCCCGCTGCAGCTGGAGCTCAGCCCCGAGGGCCTCGCTGAGACGGCGGGCCTGCCCGACGATCCCGTGCTGCTCATCAACCTCGCCACGGGGCAGCTCTACCCGCTCAGCCTGCGGTGGGTCGATGACCCCCTCGACGACCCCTTCTTCGCGCCCAACCTGCTCACGATGGTGCCGGCCCTGGGCCACACCCCCGAGGGCGGCGCCACCCTCGCGGCGGTCGTCATGGCCAGCGCGGGGGCCGCCGAGAGCTCCGCGCGCCCGGTGCCCGAGGCCCTGCGCGCCGCCTTGACCGCCGCGGGCGTGACCGGCGCGCCCGCCGCCAGCACCACCTACACCGTGCAGCGCGGCAAAGAGCGGGTCGCGGCCCTCACCGAGGCCGGCGCCGCCTGGATGCGCGCGAACGTCGACTGGGGCAGCATCGCCATCCAGGAGGTGCGGAGCATTCGCTATACGCTCGGCCTCACCGAGTCCGGCAACCACGGCTCGGCGGCCATCACCACCTACGCCGACGGGCGGGAGCAGACGGTGTGGCTCGCGGCGGGTGATCCCGAGTACAGCGACGTCGAGGTTGTTTTCGACGAGACCTACCCGATGGTGGTCTACGAGGCCCTCGTGCCCCTGCCGAACTTCTCCGGCCTCGAAGACCGCCCGTACATGAGCCCCGGCGCCGCGCACCTGCTCGACGGCGACCGCGGCACCGGCTGGATCGACGTGAGCCCGAGCGGCGAGGTGCTCAACGAGCCCGACGAAGAGCTCGTCCGGGTCGTCATTCAGCTACCGAAGGGCCCCGACGGCCGCGCCCGCAGCGACAGCCACCTGCTCATCTGGGACCACGGCACCGGCGGCACGGCCTACAACATCCTGCAGCGCAAGGACAGCCGCGACAAGAACATCGAGCTCATCGAGCGCTTCGCCGCGGCCAACCTCGCGGTGCTCAGCCACGACGCGCCCCTGTACGGCAGCCGCTTCCCCCTCATCGACAGCGGCTTCACCGACGGCAGCCTCGGCTACTACAACATCGCCAACCTGCCGGCCTTCCGCGACAACCAGGTGCAGACCGGCGTGGAGGGCAACCTGCTCCTGCTGTTCGCCGAGCTCGGCCTGCCCGCCATTCTGCCGCAGGGAGGCGTGCTCCTGGACGGTCCGCTGCGCGCGGGCCACAGCCTCGGCAGCGTCACCACGCACATCGGCATGTCGGCCGATCCAGGCGCCTGGGCGGGCGGGCTCGCCAGCGGCTCCGGCGGGGTCTTCGCGCTGAACTTCTTGGAGACCGGCCTCGGCGGCACGTCGAGCGGCATCGTCGAGCAGCTCAGCCGCCTGTTTGGGGTCGAGGTCACCGAGGACACCGACATCGGCGTGCTGCTCGCCGCGGCGGTGGGCATCGACGACCCCGTCGCCCGGGCCCGCTTCGACCGCCTGCACCCGGCGGTCGGCCTGTTTCAGTGGATCGTGGACCCGGCCGACCCGAGCACGCTGGTGCACGGCACCGCCACGCCCGTGCACTTCATCCAGGGCATCGGGGACTTCCAAGTGCCCAACTCGGCCACCGCCGCGCTCGTGGGCGTTCACCCCGCCGCCACCGTCAGCGACTGCCACGCCCTCGCCGACTATGACCCGCACCACTGCACCTTCCGCGAGCAGGAGGGTTTTGACGCCCTCAGCCAGTGGCTCGGCCTGCCCGACTGAGGCCGCTCAGGGCGCCGCCGGCCCGCGCAGCCCCGGCGCCACCCCGGCCCGCACCTTGGCCATGAACGCATCGCCTGGGTCGGCCTTTTGGTTGACGTACTTGGGGTCCGCCTCGGCGTAAAGCGGGCCGCCCTTCATCGACAGCGCCTCGTGGTGGCCGATGAGGTGGCTGATGCTCGGGTGAACGGCCCGAAGCTCGGCGATCAACCGGATGTTTGACGCGACCTGCGCCTCGGTCAGCGGGTAGCGCGCGCCGTCGCCGACGTTCTCCACGCCGATCGACAGGTGGTTGAGGCCGATGGCGTGGCGGGCCGGCGTGGTGGTGGGCTGCACCTGAATGACGGTGCCGTCGCGCTCTACGATGAAGTGCGCGCCCACGTTCACCGCGCCGCCCCGCTGCAGCTCGGGCCGCCCGCTCAGGCGCGCCGGCGCGAAGGTCTGCCAGCAGCTCTCGGCGGTGGGGCCGGCCGTCCAGTGCAGCACCACCACCCGCGGGGCCTCGGGCGTGGCGGCGACCCCCGCCGGGAGGTGCTGGCGCAGGTAGTCCTGCATCAGCGCGGCGCGCTCATCGGCGTGGGGCAGGGGACGGGCCGTCACCCAGGCGGCAACCGGCGCCCAGGCGGCCACCGGCGCCCAGTCTGAGGATGCCGGGATCGGCTTGCCTGTCGATGTTTCAGGTGTTTCAGAAGCGCTGAGCCCGGTGCTGATCCACAGCAGGGCCAGGGCCCCGGCCGCCCCGACGGCCCGCCACCCGCGCCTCATGCCCGGCTCCGGCGGCGTTGGGCCCAGAGGGGGAGCAGCAGCAGGGGCCAGGCCACCGCCGCGCAGCCGCCGCCCGGCGTTTTGCGCTCCCCGACGAGCGCATCGCCGGAGTCAACGTCACTGACGTCATCCTCGGCGCCGTCGCTGCCATCGGCGCCCCCACCGTCGGCGGCCCCGTCGGCCGCACCGTCCGCGCCCGCGTCCGTGCCGGCGTCCGTGCCCCCGTCACCGCTCGCCTCGGCGCCGCCGGTGTCTTCGCCGCCGCAGGGGTCGCGCCCGTCCAGCCGAAACGCCCGGTTGAGGAGGGCCGCGGCCTCGGCCCGGCTGAGCTCGGCCGTCGGGCAGAAGGTGTCGGGCCCGCAGCCGCTGGTGATGCAGGCCTCGGCCAGCGGCTCAATGACGGCCGCTTCGCTGGGGCTCAGGTCCGTGAACCGGCCCGTGGGCGCGGACGCGGGCGAGAAGCCGGCCACCCGGGCGATCAAGGTGGCGGCCTCCAGCCGGGTGACGATGCGGTCGGGGCAGAACAGGCCGCCGCCGCAGCCGGTGGTGAAGCCGCCGTCGGCCAAGGCCGCCACGCTGCCGGCCCGCGGGTCCTCGGCCGGGAGGTCGGAGAACAACGTACTGCCGGTCTCGGGCAGGCCGCCCGCCCGCTGCAGCAGCACGGCGAAGGTGGCGCGGTCGGGCGCGCAGTCGGGGCAGAACAGCAAGGGATCGGCGCTGCAGCCCCGGGTGACGCCGGCGGCGTACAGGGCCTCGGCGTGGGGCAGGGCCCAGTGATCGGGCGGCAGGTCGCCGAAGGTGCCGACCGCGCCCTCCACCGGCGTGGGCGTGCAGCACTGGGGATCGCCCGGCACAAAACCGAGGTGAGAGGCCACGACCCGCTCGCTGCCGTCGGAGGGCGCGTTGTGCACGCCGCCCGCGCGGCTCCACAGCGTGGTGCTTCCGCCCCCGTCGAAGTTCAGGGCCTCGTGGGCGCCGAGCTCGAGCATCAAGGCGGCCAGCTCGGCCCGGGTCATGCCGGCCGCCGCGCCGCTGCGCCCATCGACGGCCACGAGGATGGCGGTGCGGGCGTCGGCGCTCAGGCCGATGGCGCTCCGGGGGTGGCGCTCGCACATGTGGGAGTAGCAGGCCTCGCTCAAAATGACGCCGTCGTCGATCAACACCGGGTCGCCGGGCACGACCTCGCGCCACCAGTCTTCGCCCGCGGCGGGCAAGGGGCGGTCGGCGTCGAAGATCTCGGTGCGGCCGCGGCCCGCGAAGGCCACCGCCGAGCCGTGCACCCAGTCGCTGCCGGTGGGCCAGGGCGCCCCGTCGCCCACGCTCAGGCCGGAGGTGTCGTAGTCTACATAGCTGAAAAAGGCGCCGTTGATGGCGATCTCAGCGCCGACCGCGCTGCCCCAGGCGCTGGTCACCTGCCGCCGCTCTTCGTAGCGGGTGGCCCGGGCCACGAGGCCGGCCCCGCAGAGATCGACGGTGGCGGCGACGATGTGCTGGTTGGGCCCGCTGGTGGTGCGCTCCAGCAAGCGGAGCCCCGGCGCGAGCTCGGTCCAGGTGTCGGCGGCGGAGGCGGCGCCGCTGAGCGCGAGGCCGAGCAAGAACATGGGCTGGGTGGGCATCATCACCTCTTTCGCTCGCTAATCCGCGGCGGGGCGCGGGGCCGCTGCCCGGGGCCTCGGCGGCGGCGGCCGGAACCTGGGGCCGCGCCCTCGCTTGTCCTACGGCCCCGAAGCTGCGAGGATGAGGCCGAGGTGCGCGCGACCGCGCCCGAGGAGCCCGCATGACCCGCCCCCGCGCCCTGGTCCGACCGTGGGCCCTGGCCCTGCTGCTCGCTGGCCTCGGCTGCTCCCGCGCGCTCACCGGCCCGGGCGAGGCGCCGGGGGACAAGGCGGAGGACGGAGCCGGGGCCGCGGAGGACGGCGGGGACGGCGGCGAAGCGGCGCTGCTGCCCTTCGAGCCGACCCCGGCCACCCTGCACCGCCTCACCGACCGTCAGTGGCGAAGCGCCGTCTTTGACCTGCTGGGCGTCAACTTCACCGGGGAGCTGCCCGGTGACTACGCGCTGCACGGCTACGCGGCGGTGGGCGCCACGACGCTCTCCTTCGCGCCGCTGGAGCTCGAGCAGGTGGAGGCTGCGGCCTGGTGGTCGGCGGAGGCCGCCGTGCCCGACCTCGCGGCCCTCGAGGCGCACATGGGCTGCCCGGCCCTCTCGACCCCGGGCGCAGCGGCGCCGGGCGTGCTCTCGCTGGACTGCGCGGGCCCGTGGGTCACCGCCGTGGCCAGCCGCGCGTGGCGCCGCCCGCTCACCGATGGCGAAGCCGACGCGCTGCAGGCCCTGTACGCCGGGGTGGGCGCCGAAGCCGGCCCAGTGATGGCCGGTCGGGCGGTGGTCGCCGCGGCCCTGCTCGCGCCCGACTTCTTGTTCCGGGCCGACATCGGCGCGCCCGACCCCGAGGCGCCCGGTCGCCGGCGCTACACCGATCTGGAGCTCGCGAGCCGCCTGTCCTTCTTCCTCACCGACGCCCCACCCGACGCCGAGCTGGCCGCCGCCGCCGCCGAAGGCGCGCTGCACACCGACGCGCAGCTCAGCGCCCAGGCGCGGCGCCTGCTCCGCACGCCGCGGGCCGAGGCCACCTTGGTGCGCTGGTTCGAGCTCACCCTCGACCTCGACCGCATCGACACGATGAGCAAGGACCCGGTGCTCTACCCGGAGCTCGATGACGCGCTGCGCGCCGAGATGAAGGCGGAGCTGGGCGCCGTTTTCGTGGATGTGGTCTTCGAGCGCGAGGCGGACCTGCGCGAGCTGCTGGAGAGCGAGCGGGCCTATGTCGGGCCCGGCCTCGCGGCGATCTACGGCCTCGAACCCAGCGAAGGCGCGCGGTGGGCCGATCTGTTGCCCGAGGAGGGCCGCGGCGGGGTGCTCGGGCGGGCCGGGGTGCTCGCCGCCCAGGCCGCCGCCAACCGCACCAGCCCCACCCACCGGGGCCGCCTCGTCCGCACCCGGCTGCTGTGCGGGACGGTGCCCGCGCCGCCGGCCGGCGTGGTGGCGAGCCTGGACGAGGCCGCCGCCGACCCCACCCTCACCCTGCGCGAGCGCCTCGACCAGCACGCCAATGACCCCGCCTGCGCGCCCTGCCACGTGATGATGGACCCCATCGGCTTCAGCTTCGAGCACTTCGACGCCATCGGCCGGTGGCGGGCCGAGGACAACCTCCAGCCGGTGGACGCCTCCTGGGGCCTCGACGGGGCCGCGGGCGTCGGCGCGGCCGAGCTCGGCGCCGCGGTGGCCGCCCACCCGGACCTGCCGGCCTGCGTGGCCCGAAACCTGCTGCGGCAGGGCATCGGCGCCAAGGAGGGCGAGCACCAAGAGGTGGCGGTCCAAGCGCTGGCCGAGGACCTGCAAGCCGCCGAGCTGCGGGTGCTCGCCCTGGTGGAGGCGATCGTGCTGAGCGAGGCCTTCCGCACCGCCGCCGAGCCGGCCTCCGGGGCCTGCGACGAAGAGGACCAGGGCCAGACCCGCGCCTGCGCCACGGCCTGCGGGGAGGGCGTCGAGACCTGCCGCGACCTGCTTTGGTCGGGCTGCACCGCGCCGGCCCCGGGCCTCGAGGTCTGCGACGGCGAAGACAACGACTGCGACGGTGAAGTGGACGAGCAGATCGTCGCCTCCTGCGCCGCGCCCCACGGCCTCGGCGAGGCCGCCTGCGTCGATGGGGCCTTCGCCGCTTGTGTCGGCCCCCCGGCGCCAGCCGAGGTCTGCGATGGCCTCGACAATGACGGTGACGGCGCGATTGACGAGGTCCCAGCGGTGCTCCCGCTCACCCTGAGCTTCGCCGAGCTGGTGGCCGGCCACGAGAGCTGCGACCCCTGGACCGACCCGCTGGGCCCGGCCTGCTACGCCGCCGCCAACCGCATCTGCGGCGCGGTCGGCTGCGGCATGATCACCGGCCTCGTGCCGGCCGGCGTCGATGCGGCCCACGAGCGGGTCTCGCTGCACTGCCTCGACAGCCGCGCCGTCACGCTGCTCTCGGGCACCTACTCGGCGCTCGGGGCGGTCCACGGTGGCTGCCATGGCGGCACCGCGGCGGCCCGCCTCGGCCCCGACTGCAACGCCGCCATCAGCCGCACCTGCGGGGCGGCGGGCCTGGGGACGGGCTTTGGGCCGCTGGAGAACAGCGGAGACGGGGCCCTTTTGGCCTGCACGCCCGGGGCGGTGGTCGAGCGGCTGCCCTACACCGCGCTCGCGGCTATCGACCCGGAGTGCGACGACGTCAACGGCGAGCGGATGGGCCCGCACTGCAACTACGCCATCCACCGCCATTGTGTGTCGATGGGCTTCACCACCGGGCACGGCCCGCTCGAGAATTACATGGGCGACGCGTGGATCGCCTGCATCGGTGATGGGGAGGGCGCGCTGTGAGCACCCAAGATCACAAAACCGGCCCGCGCTTCGGCGCCCCGGTGCCGCTCCACGTCGACGGCGCCCGCGCGCCGAGCAAAACCCGCCCGCACGGGCGGTTCACCCTGGATCGGCGCACCGTGCTGCGGGGCTTTTTGGGCGGGGCGGCCGCCACCGTGGCGCTGCCGGCCCTCGAGGCCATGCTCAACCCCCACGGCGAGGCCTGGGCCGACGGCGGCAGCCTGCCGGATCGCTTCGGCCTGTGGTTCTGGGGCAACGGCGTGCGCCTCGACCGCTGGACGCCCACCGGCAGCGGGCCCTGGTCGCCATCGGACGCCTTGAGCCCGCTGTCGGCGCTCATTGACCACGTCTCGGTGGTGAGCGGCTGCGAGATCAAGACCGCGACCCATCCGCACCACTCGGGCATGACCGGCATCCTGACCGGCCAGCGCTACCACCAGCTCGGCACCACCCGGGACACCATCGTCACCACCTTCGCGGCCCAGAGCGTCGATCAGCTCGCCGCCGACTGGATGGACGGCCTCGCCCCCTACCGCAGCCTCGAGCTCGGGGTGACGCGGTTCCGGGGCACCGACGAGGGCAGCACCTTCGAGCACCTCTCGCACAACGGCCCCAACTCGCCCAACCCCGCCGAGTACGAGCCCTCGCGGCTCTACGACCGCCTCTTTGGCCTGCCGGCCGACCCGCAGCGTGACCTCGTCCGCCAGAGCGTGCTCGACACGGTGCAGGGCCAGGTGCGCCGCCTGGAGGGCCGGGTGGGGGCCGCCGACCGCCAGCGGCTCGAGCAGCACCTCGACAGCGTGCGCGCGCTGGAG
>CANHON010000191.1 GCA_947462115.1 Deltaproteobacteria bacterium
CAAGACGGCGTGCCGCTCGTCCTGATGGAGGCGATGGCCGCTGGTCGGCCGGTGATCGCCGGCGCGGTCGCCGGGGTGCCGGAGCTGGTCGACGAGACCGTGGGCTGGCTCATCCCGCCCGACGACGCCGCGGCGCTGGCCCAGGCGCTGACCGCGGCCGCAGATCCCGCCACCCGCGCGCCCCGGGGCGCCGCCGGCCCCGCCCGACTGCGCGCCGGGGGCTTCACCCTGGAGGACCAAGTGAACGGTCTGCTCCAGGCGTGGCGCGCGGTCGCGGGGTCCGGCGCGCCCTGAAGGGCTCAGCCGGTGGCGCGCATGACCATCGGCCCGAGCTGGCCGTCGGTCCGCTCTTCCGGTCGCGCCGGGACGCTCGGGGCGACGCCGAGGGCGAGCGGCGGGGCCGCCGCCGGCACCGCGAGCCGAAGGTCACTCGCCGCGGCCTGCCGGGCGTACCACCGCGCCCGGAGCGGGTGGCCAGCAGCCCCGTGGTACGCAGCGAGCATCCCGTACACTTGGCCGGCCGCGACCGGCACCGAGCGCACCACCTGCGCCGCCAGCGCCTTGGCCGCGCGCAGCCGCTCGGCGCTGGCCGGGCCGACCAAGGCCGCCCCGAGGCCGACCCGCACGAGCGCCAAGGCAGAGGGCAGGCTCGCGAGCTCGCTGATGGGGGCGTTGGCCGCGGCGGTCAGCCCGAGATCAACGTAGTTGAGGGCATCTTGAAGGCGCCCCTGCGCCCAGGCCACCGCGGCGAGGCAGCCGAAGATGAGGGTGCGCGCGTAGGCAGGCGCGTCGGCCGCCGCTGCGCCCGCCACCGCCGCGGTGTCCTCGGGGGCCGGCGGGCGGCCCAAGCGCAGCTGCCCGTGCACCCGCGCCACCTCGGCCCAGACCTCGTGGGGGGCGCCCCGGGGCCCCGCGCGGTCCTCGGCGTCGATGACCGCGGCCACGTCGAGCGCCCGCTCCGGCTCACCGCGCAAAGCCCAAACCGTCGAGAGGGCCCCGACCAGCCGATCGAGGGTGTGGGCCGCGCCCCGGCGGCGGGCGCGCAGGGTCAGGGCCTCGAGCTCCGCGGTGGAGCGCCGCAGCGCGCTCGCGTCGTCGGCCAAGGCGGCGGAGAGGCCCGCCACGAGGCCCATCGCCACCGCGTCCCCCTCGCCGGCCGCCGCCTCTCGCCCCACCGCGAGCGCCCGCCGGGCCAGCCGCAGGTGCCCCAAGGAGGCGAACACGCCCGAGAGCACGCCCGCGGCCCGCGCCTGCACCACCATCGCCCGAGAGTCCCGCGCGAGGCGCAGCGCCCGGAGCGCGTAGTGGACCGCCGAGGCCCGCGCGCCGCGCTGATCTTCGATGCGGGCCATCCGGAGGTTGGCGCTGGCCCGAAGCCGGTGGCCGGCGAGATCGGCAGCGCGCCGCTCCCCCTGCGCCCAGCCCACAAGCTCCACCCAGACGCCATCCCCGTCGCTGGGGGTCGGCTCGCCCAGCGCGGCCAAGACCTCCCGCTGGGTCACAGCGGCCCGCTCGACCGCCCCCCGGTGCAGCAAGGCCGCGGCGAGCGCTTCGCCGCGATCCAGCATCGCCTGGGGTTCTTCCGGGAGCTTGGCCGAGGTTCGGAGGCTGTCGGCCCGATCGACCAAGCCCATGACGTCCACCGCCCGCCCCTGGGCCGCCGCCGCCGCCGCCGCCGCGTAGAGCAGCCGGACGGCCGGGACGAGCTCGCCGGCCTGCAAGTGGTGCGACGCCACCCGCTCCAAGGCCGCGCGATCCGGCTCCGGGCCGAGCCGGGCGGTGGCGGCTTGGGCGGCCGCGCGGTGCAGGACCCGACGCTGGTCGGTCGGCAGGATGTCGTAGGCGGCGTCGCGGAGCAGGGCGTGCTGGAAGCGCCAATGGGCGCCCGCTGCGTCGATGGGCAGGGCGATCTGCTTCTCGATGAACTCCTGGAGGTCGGCCCGCAGATCGGCGCGGCGCTCCGCCGTCGGGTGGATGTCGAGCAGCGTCTCGACGTCGAAGCGCGCGCCGATGACGCTGGCCACCTTCAAGGTGAACAGGGCCTCCCGCGACAGGCGGTCGATGCGGGCCAGGAGCATGGCCTCGAGCGTCACCGGCAGCTCGCTCGCGCTGCGCTCCAGCTCGCGGGCCGGCACCACGATGCGGCCGTCGATCACGCGCACGGTGCCGCTCTCGACGAGGTGGTCGATGAGGTGGCAGGCGAACAAGGGGTTCCCGCCCGTGCGCCCGTGCACCACGTTGACCAGCTCGGCCGGGGGCTCCCCCGCGACCCGCAGGCGGCCGCGGAGCAGCTCGGCGATCTGGGCCGGCGTGAGGTTGCGGAGGGCCACCCGGAGCCCCAAGCGGGCGAGGCGCTCGAAGCGCCCGAGATCGGCGTCCGGGGGCGGGCGTGCGGTGAAAATAACGTCCAGACGGGCCAGACCAGCGCCGAGCGCCAGCGCAGGACCCAGCGCCTCTTCGTCGAGGAGGTGCGCGTCCTCGACCACGAGGACGAGCCCGGTGCGCCGGGCCTCGGCGGCGAACAGATCGACCAGCAGGGCCTGTCGGAGCCGGGGCCGATCCCGGGCGTCCACGGTCTGCGCTTCGGCGGTGGGGGCGACGGCGATCGGCAGCAGGTCGTCAATCAGCGGGAGCATCGGGCCCGCGGCCCCCGCCGCCTCGGTCACCCGCTGGCGGAGCGCCTCGATCCCGCCGCCCTCCCCGCCGCCGTCCCCGCCGCCATCGCCCCGGAACAGCGCGCTCAGCGGCGCCGCCCAGGCGCGCAGGCCCGAGGACCGCTCCACGTTCTCGGCGTCGAGCTGGACCACCCGCCGGTGCTCGGCCGCCCAGCGCGCCCCCGCGAGGCGCACCAAAGAAGACTTGCCGGTGCCCGGCGCCCCGGCGAGCAGCAGCGCCCGGCCCGAGAGCTGGCCCGCGCCCGGCCAAGCCGCGAGGTGCTCCAGCACGTCTTCTCGGCCGACGATCGGGGAGTCCGCCGCGGCGTGGACCAGGGGGCCGGCGCTCAGCGGACGGAAGACGGGGACCGGCTTGTCTTTGCCCTTGAGCTTCACGGGCGGCAGCTCGGCGAACCGCACCTGGGCCGCGCCCCGCCGGGCGGTCGCCGCATCGACCAGCACTTGCCCGGGGCCCGCCTTGCCCATCAGGCGGGCGGCGGTGTTTACTGGGTCACCGATGACGGTGTATTCGCGGCGATCGGGGGAGCCGACCTCGCCGCAGAAGGCCCGGCCGGTGGTCACGCCCACCCGCGCGCCCTGCCCCAGCCGCTCCACGATGGCCAGGGCGGCCCGACAGGCCCGGGCCGCGTCGTCCTCGTGGGCCTGGGGTGGCAGGCCAAAGACCGCGAGCACCGTCGAGCCCTTCTCGTCGAGGGACAGCTTGTTGACCGCGCCGCCCTCCTCCACGACCTGCTGCTCGACCGTCGTCCAGAGCGCGTTCATGCGCCCCGGGGCCACCCCCGAGACGAGGCCCGGCAGGTGAACGAACAGCACCGACACCGAGCGGACCTCGGCCAGCCAAGCGCCGTGCCGCCCGCGGAGCTGCTCCAGCACGGTGGTCGGCACGTACGGGGCGAAGCTGTCCTGCCAGGGCAAGGGACGGCGCTCGGGCACGCTCACCGCGGCGAGCCCCGGTTGGATGCGGGTCACGCAGATCCCGGTGAAGCGCTGGCCCGTGGCCGTTGGGCGGCCGACCATGTGGTCGCGGAGCAGCTCCGCGGCGGTGCGGCCCAAGCGGAGCTCGCCCGGGGCCGCGAAGGCGCAGAGCTCGGTCGCCTCGTCCACCGGGTCGTCGGCGATGAGCAGCGCCCGCTTCCCCGCGCCCTGGCCGAGGTGAAGCACTTGAAAAGGGCCCGAGCTCAGGCCCACGCGCAGCGACATCGCCGCCTCGGCGGCGGGCCGGGTCCGCTCGATCGTGCGCATCATCTCCGCGGCGCAGCGGAGGGCCGCCTGGGCGGAGCGCTCCAGCCCACCGGGGTCTGGGTCCGCCAACCACACGCTGAGAACAGCGTCACCAGCGAACTTCACCACATCCCCGCCCTGCCCGTGCACCGCCTGCACCAGAGCGCCGAGGGCCTGGTTGAGCACCGCCGCGATGCGGTCGGCGCCCTGGCGATCCACCCGGCTCAGGGCCTCGGCCATCGCGGTAAAGCCGCTGAGGTCCGCGAACATGACCGTGCCGAGCTGGCCGGAGCTGGCCGGCAGCACCGCGGGCGGTCCGTGATCGACGCCGCCCGCCAGCACCAGCCGGGGGACGTAGCTCGCGAGCACGCGATGGGGGTCTTCGTAGTTCATGGGCCTCGCCGCTCAAGAACGGACCCGACCGGCCCCAAGGTGAGCCCGATGCGCCGCCGCCGCGCGCGATCGTCGCCCTTTGGGTAGACTCCCGCGCGGGCGGGCGCCGAGGGGCAGCCGCACGGAGGCGATGGATGAACGAAGGCGACGCCGATGACGCCGTGCTGGAAGACGATCTGAGCGCAGGGCCCGTGGTCTTTGGCGGCTACCACCTGCTCGAGAAGATCGCGACCGGCGGCATGGCCGAGGTGTGGCGGGCCCGCGCCTACGGCATGGCCGGCTTTGAGAAGATCCTCGTGATCAAGAAGGTCCTGCCCACGCTCGCCGAGGACAGCGACTTCATCAGCTTGTTCATCGACGAGGCCCGCATCGCGGTGCAGCTGCACCACGTGAACATCGTCCAGGTCTTCGATCTCGGCGAGATCGATGGCCAGTACTACATGGCCATGGAGCACGTCAACGGGCTCGACCTCGCGCGCTTGCTCCACCGCGCGCGCAACCTCGGCACCTTCCCCATCCCGCTGGCCCTGTTCATCGTCGCCGAGGTGCTCAAGGCGCTGAGCTTCGCCCACGACCGGGTGGGCGAGTCCGGCGAGCCGCTCCGCATCGTGCACTGCGACATCTCCCCGCAGAACGTGCTCATCAGCTACGCCGGCGAGGTCAAGCTCACCGACTTTGGCATCTCCCGCGCCGCCTTCCAGGCCGAGAGCTTGCACAAGGTGGTGCGCGGCAAGTACGCCTACATGAGCCCGGAGCAGGTCGAAGGACGGCCGCTGGACCGGCAGACCGACCTGTTCAGCCTCGGGATCGTGCTCTACGAGATGTTGACCGGCCAGCGCCTGTTCAAGGCCCGGAGCCGAGAGCTGACCTTGGAGCGGGTCAAGCGCGCGGAGGTGCCCTCGCCCCGCGCCTGGCGGCCCGAGATCAGCGAAGACCTCGAGGCCCTGCTGCTGCGCGCGCTGGCCCGCCGCCCCGCCGACCGCTTCAAGGGCGCCCAGGACTTCCACGACGCGCTGACCAGCCTCATGGTGCGCGAAGGGCACCGCGCCACCAACAACGACATCGCCGCCTACCTCAAGGTTGTCATCGAGAGCGCCCAGGCGGTGGCCCGTGGCGAGGCCCCGCCGCCGCCACCGGACGCCCGCGCCGTCCCGCCCACCGCGGTGGTGGTGCTCGCGGTCGAGGCCGCGCCGCCGCCGCGCTCCTTGGCCGCGCCGCGGGCCTCCCTCCCCGCGCTCTCCGCCGAGTGGCTCAGCATCATCGACGACGCCGGCGGCGAGATCTGGGAGCGGGGCGAAGCCGCGATGCTCGTGGTGTGGGTGGCCCGCGGCGGGCTCCGCATGAGCATCAGCCGCGCCGTCCAGGCCGCCGTGGCGCTGCAGCGGGCGACCCAGAGCGCCGGCTACCGGCTCAGCGCCGGCCTCGCGCCGGGGGTGGCCCGCATCCAGGCCGACAGCCGCCGCCCCGGCGAGGGCTGGGAGCTCGCGGGGCCGTTCTACCTCGCGCGCTGGATGATGAACCTGTCGGCCCACCGGGGCCGGGCGCTGCTCACGGAGGTGGGCGCCCAGCACATGCAGGGCCGCACCACGCTGCTCGGCCGCATCCCCATCCAAGGCAGCCGCTACATCAACCTCTACGAGCTGGGCTGAGCGGCGCCCCTCCGGGCTTGTCCGCAGGGCCCGGCCTCAGCCCCCGCCCACGCAGAGCCGACCCCCGGGCGCCCCTCGCCCGGACCGCCGATGCCCGCCGCCGCCCGTCCCCCAGCCCATCGCCCAGCCCGTCGCCCCGCCCACCGCACCCGCCCCGGCGCGCTCGGCTTGCTCAGCCTGGCCCTCGGGTGCCGCGCTCAAGAGGGTCTGCTGCGCGTCGATCTCGACCCGCTGGATCTCGATGCCCTCGGCGGCAGCGGCCCCGTCCGCGCCTTCTCGACCGCCCCCGGCGCGGCGCGGGGCGACGAGCGGACCACCGATCTCGAGCCCAACCTGGTCGCGCTCATCGACAGCGCCACCGCGCGGATCGACCTCGCCGCCTACACCCTCGACCGCCCGGCGGTGGTCGAGGCCCTGCTCGCGGCCGCCGAGCGCGGCGTCTCCGTGCGCATGGTCACCGACGGGGACGAGCTGGACGACGCCGGGACCCTGGCCCTGATCGACGCGGGGGTGCCCGTCGTCGCGCGCCGGGCCGGTGACCGGATCATGCACCACAAGTTCTTGGTGGTGGACAGCCAGGCCGTCTGGACCGGCTCCACCAACCTCACCGACACCGACATGCTCTACAACGACAATGACGCCCTGCTCATTATTTCGGAGGAGGTCGCCGCGGCCTATGCCGAGGAGCACGCCGAGATGTTTGAGGGCGGGCGCTTCGGCCGCAGCAAAGACCGCAGCCGCCCAGCCCTGAGCCTCCCGCTCGGCGAGCTGGACCTCAGCGTGCGCTTCTCGCCCAGCCAAGACCCGGTGCCGGCCTGGGTGGCGGCCATCGAGGCCGCGGAGGCGCGGGTGTGGTTCGCCACCTACAGCTTCACCCACGACGACGTGGCCCAGGCCCTGATCGCCGCCCAGGAGCGCGGCCTTGACGTGGTGGGCATCTTCGACGAGGGACAAGCCGCCGGCAGCTACTCGGTGGACGAGGCGCTCAGCGCCGCCGGCATCCCGGTCTACCGGGACGGCAACGAGAACGCCCGAGGCTTCGCCGGCGGGAAGCTCCACCACAAGCTGCTGATCGTCGACGGCGGGCTGCCGGGGACCCCGGCGAGCGTCGCCACCGGCTCGACCAACTGGTCGAGCAGCGGCCAGCAGTACAACGATGAGAACCTCGTCCTGCTAAGCGGTGTCGAAGATGCGAGCCCCTGGGTGGGCGCCTGGTGCGAGCGCCTGCGCCTCGCGCTCCCGGTGGACCCCGCGGCGGCGCCCGGGAACGAGGCGGCTGGGGCGCGCTGCGGCACGCCGGCCCTGCGGATCAACGAGCTGCTCCCCGATCCGCGCTGGGCGGACCTCGGCGAGGAGTACATCGAGCTGGTCAACGCCGGCGACGGCGCCATGCCCCTCGCCGGGCTCAGCCTGTGGGACGGCGCTGCGACCCCGCGCCACACCTTTGAGGGCGGCAGCCTTGGGCCGGGGGCGGCCCTGGTGCTCTACGACACCGGCGACCACAGTGATGTACCCCACGCCATTCTGAGCAGCAGCGGGCGCCTTGGGCTCAACAACGGCGGCGAGCGCATCCGCCTCACCGGGCCGACCGGGGCGCTCATCGACGCGGTGAGCTACCCGGCCCTGCCCATCGGGGTCGCCTGGAACCGCGCCGCCGACGGGGCCAGCAGCGGCGGCTTTCGGCGCCACGACCGCATGCCGGGCGCCGCCGGGGCGAGCTCCCCGGGCACCCAGGCCGACGGCAGCCCCTGGTAGGGCCGGGGCCCTCGGCTCAGCGCCGGGCCACCGAGGCGACCCGGGTGGTCGCGGAGAGGTCCGGCAGCAGGCCGACCCGCTGCAGGTACACGAGGTAGCGCACCAGCAGGCCCTCCCCGACCTGCAGGCTCGCCCGGTCGGCGGGGCTCAGCAGCGCCAAGGTGCGGCCGCGGGCCAGGACCGAGGGCGCGGCGTCGAGGGCCCCAAGATCCAGCCCGCCGAGGCGGGGCAGCAGCGGGGTGACCGAGAGGTTCCGGTCCGCGGTCTCCAACAGCCCGCGGGTCCAGGCCGCCGCGTCGATGAGCGCGATCGGCAGATCGATGGCAGCCAAGGCCGCCTGAAGATCGACGACGGTGGTCTCTCGATCGCTCAGCAGGTGGAAGTTCGCCCCATCGGCCTCCGGGAGGGCGCCGAGGACCCGAAGCCCCCGGGCCACCCCGTCCACCGGGCTCAGGCACAGGCCCTGCCGGAGGTCCGGCGCGGCGCCCATGGCCACGACGGCCTGCACCATGCGCCACAGCGCGTCGGTGTGCGGGCTCGCGCCGAGGCCCGCGCTGCCGGTGATGAGGCCGAGCCGGTAGATGCGCACGTCGAGCCCGCGGTCCCGCGCCTGGATGCACAGCAGCTCGGCCATGCGCTTGGTCGCGGCGTAGCCGCCAAAGAAGGGCTCGCTGTCGGCCGTGGGCGGGCTGTCTTCGTCGACCACGAGGCCCGCGGGCCCGGCGCCGGTGAAGTCAAAGACCCCGATGGTGCTGATGTGGTGGACGACCGCCCGACGCCCGGCCGCGGCGAGCCGGAGCACCTCAGCGGTGCCATCGACGTTGGTGGCCGACAGCGCCTCGTAGGGCAGCAGGTGGTTGACCTGGGCGCCGCAGTGAAACACCGCGCCGACCTCCATCGACAAGGCGCGCCAGG
>CANHON010000192.1 GCA_947462115.1 Deltaproteobacteria bacterium
CGCGCCTTCATCGAGGAGCAGGCCGCCCTGCACGGCCGCTTCTTGGACCTGCGCGGCCGCATGGGCGAGGCCACCCTGGGCTTCGCCGCCGGCGCGCCCCTCTCCGCCCCGCCAGCCGCCCCTGCCTGGCCAGCCCCCACGCTCGCCAGCCCCGCCGAGCGCCTGCCAGCCGCTGTGATCAACGTGCAGCAGGCTGCTCCCGTCGCAGCGGCCGCCGCGCCCGCCCCGGTGGCCGCGCCCGTCCCCGCGGCCGTCTCGCCCATCGCCGCGGCCGGCTCGCACGTCCCCGCGGCCGTGTCGCCCGTATCGCCCGTCCCCGCGCCCGTCTCGGCCAAGGCGGCGCCGGTCAGCCCGCCGGTCAGCCCGAAGGCCGCCCAGTCGATCGCCACGCCGGTCGCCCCGCCGGTGGCAGCGAAGGCCCCGGTCGCCAGCGCGCCGGCCGCCCCGAAGGCCGCCGCCCCGAAGGGCGCCGCGCCCGGCGGCTTCTCCTTCACCGTCAAGCGCACGCCTACCGGCCCCCAGTGGAGCCGCGAGCAGCTCCAGATCAACGCGAGCGGGAAGATCTCCAGCCTCTACGGCCCGCTGTTTCAGGCCCAAGACGGCTTCGTTCGCCAGTGCCGCATGCCCGAGCCGCCGCTGCTGCTCGCCGACCGGGTCGTGGGCATCGACGCCCAGCCCGGCTCGATGGGCCTCGGCACCATCTGGACGGAGACCGACGTCACCTACGACAGCTGGTACCTGCACCAGGGCCGCATGCCGGCGGGCGTGCTCATCGAGGCCGGCCAAGCCGACCTCATGCTCATCTCCTACCTCGGGATTGACCTGCAGCACGGCGGAGACCGCGTCTACCGTCTGCTCGGCTGCCAGCTCACCTACCACGGCGAGCTGCCCAAGCCCGGCGAGACGCTGCGCTACGACATCCACGTCGATGGGCACGCCAAGCACGGCGACGTGCGGCTGTTCTTCTTCCACTACGACTGCTTCGCCGGCGACCGGCCGGTGCTCAGCGTGCGCGGCGGCCAGGCCGGCTTCTTCACCGACGCCGAGCTCGAAGACAGCGCGGGCATCCTGTGGCGGCCCGAAGACCAGGCCATCCAGCCCAACCCCAAGCTCGACGCGCCCACCGTCGATGGCGGGGCCCGCAGCTTCACCGGGGCCGAGGTCAGGGCCTTCGCTGAAGGGCGCCCCTGGCAGTGTTTTGGGCCCAAGTACGACCGCACCCGCACCCACGTCGACACGCCGCGCATCTCCGCCGGCCGCATGATGTTCATGGGCGACGAGACGCACTTCGACCCCCGCGGCGGGCCCTGGGGCCGCGGCTACCTGCGCTCGACCCAACAGATCCAACCCAACGACTGGTTCTTCGACGGGCACTTCAAGAACGACCCCTGCATGCCCGGCACCCTGATGTTCGAGGGCTGCCTGCAGACCATGGCCTTCGCGATGGCGGCCATGGGCGTGACGGTGGATCGCGACGGCTGGCGCTTCCAGCCGGTGCCCGGCGCCCCGCTCGAGCTGCGCTGCCGCGGCCAGGTCGATCCCGAGACGAAGGTGCTGGTCTACGAGCTCTTCATCGAAGAGTTCGAGGCCGGCCCGGTGCCCACCCTCTGGGCCGACCTGCTGTGCACCAGCGACGGCCTCAAGGCCTTCCACGCCCGCCGCGTCGGTCTTCAGCTCGTGCCCGACTGGCCGGCCGAGCGCCGCCCCGAGCTGCTGCGCGCCCACGTCGAGACGGGCGAGGTCGCCGTGCAGGACGGCTTCCGCTTCGGCTACGAGAGCCTGCTGGCCTGCGCCTGGGGCAAGCCCAGCGACGCCTTTGGCCCCATGTACAGCGTCTTCGACGGGCACCGCCGCGTGGCGCGCCTGCCGGGGCCGCCCTACCACTTCATGAGCCGCGTCACCTCCATCGACGGCAAGGTGGGCGAGTTCAAGCCCGGCGCCACCATCGAGCTCGAGTACGACGTGCCGCGCGAGGCCTGGTACTTCGGCGAGAACGACAGCCCGACCATGCCCTTCTGCGTCTTCTTGGAGGCCGCCCTGCAGCCCTGCGGCTGGCTCGCGAGCATGGTGGGCTCGGCGGTCACGGTCGAGAAGGACCTCAGCTTCCGCAACCTAGACGGCGTCGGCACCATGATGGGCGAGGTGGGCCCCGAAGACGGGGTCTTCCGCACCCGCGTCAAGATCACGAAGATCAGCACCACCGCCGGCATGATCATCGAGGGCTTCGACGTGGCCTGCTTCGTCGGAAAGGGCGAAGCCGAGCGCCAAGTCTACGCGCTGCAGACCGTCTTCGGCTTCTTCCCCGGCGCCGCGCTCGAGAACCAGGTGGGCCTGCCCACCACCCCCGAGCAGCGGCTCATCCTAAGCGAGAGCAGCGACGTACACGTCAACCTCGTCGATCGGCCGGCGCGGTTCTTCAGCGGCGCCCTGCGCCTGCCCGGCCCGATGTTGTGCATGATCGACCGGGTGACCGGCTACTGGCCCACGGGCGGCCCGGCGGGCCTAGGCTCAGCCCGCGCCGAGAAGGACGTAGACGCCTCGGAGTGGTTCTTCAAGGCCCACTTCTTCCAAGACCCGGTGCAGCCCGGCAGCCTAGGCATCGAGGCGATGATCCGCCTGCTGCAGTGGCTGATGATCGAGCGCGGCATGGGCGAGGGCTTGGCCCAGCCCCGGTTCGAGCCCCTGCTCACCGGCGCGCCGATGTCGTGGAAGTACCGCGGCCAGGTGATCCCCACCAACAAGGTGATCAGCAGCACCATCGAGCTCACCGAGGTGGGCGTCGACGACCGCGGGCCCTTCGCCCGCTGCAACGCCAGCCTCTGGGTGGATGGCAAGCGCATCTACGAGGCCGCCGACCTCGGCATGCGCATCGTCGAAGGCGCGCCGGCGCCCGGCCCCTGGCGTGAGGCCGCGCCGGTGGTCCACACCCTCGACCCTGCCGTCGACACGTGGATCGGCGACCACTGCCCCACCTGGACGGTGCCCTCCCTCCCGATGATGAGCCTGCTCGACCTCGCGGCCCACGCCGCCGGCGGCCCCATCCGCCTGCTGCGCGAGGCCCGGGTGCGCCGCTGGGTCACGGTCACCGGCCCCCTGCGCCTGCGGGCCGAGCAGGCCGGCGTGGTGCCCGGCGGCCACCGCCTGCGCCTGATCGACGAAGACCGCGGAGACACCGTGCTCGACGCCATTGTCGAGCGCCGCGAGCAGCTCTGCCACCCGGCCCCCTGGGCGAAGGTGCAGGGGCAGGTCGCCGAAGACCCCTACGCCAGCGGGGCCCTGTTCCACGGCGCGGCCTTCCAGCTGCTCACCGAGCGCATCGTCGGCGAGGGCGACAGCCACGGCCACTTCGAGGGCACCCTCGATCTCGGCCGCTCGGGCGTGCCCGCCGGCCTGCTGCTGCCCGCCGCGCTCGACGCCGGCACCCACCTGCTGCCCCACGACGCCCTGCACCGCTTCACCCGCGCCGCCGGCGAGGGCGAGGTGGCCTACCCCGCCGCGGTCGAGCGCCTAGAGTTCTTCTCCCCCACGCCCACCGCCGGGCAGCTCCGGGTGGTCGCGCGGCTGCTCGAGGCGCCCAAGGGCCGGGCCCGCTTCGCCCTCCAGTGGTCTCAAGGGGGCGTGGTCTGGGCCGAGATGACCTTGCTGGAGGCTCTTTTCCCCAAGGGCCCCTTAGGGAGCGCCCCGCCCGCCCAGCGCCGCGCCTTCTTGCGCGACCGCCAAGGCAACGGCTTAGCGCTCTCCACCAGCGCCGTGGCGAGCTGCGGCACCCGCGAGACCCGGCTCAGCCGCCAAGCGCTCCAGGGCACCGACTGGCTGCCCGGCACCGTCGCCCACCTCTACGGGAGCGACGCGCTGCAGGTCGTCGCCGAGAAGGAGCACATGGCCGCCGAGCTGCTGCGCGACGGTCGGGGCCCGCACCCCGGCCTGCTGCCCGAGGCCGCCCCGCTCGCCGCCTGGCGCCTAGACTCCAGCGTCGAGGGCACCGTGGCCCTCGTGCGCGGGGGCCCGCCCGAGCTCGATTTGGCCCGGGTGCGCGACTTCTGGGGCGCGCACTTTGACCGCGCGGCCTGGCCGGTCGAGGACCTGTTCTACGGCCTGATGCAGAAGTTCATCGGGCAGGTCATCTTCGAAGACCCGGCCGGCATGGCCGCCCTGCGCGGCCGCTCGGTGCTGTTCTTGGCCAACCACCAGACGGGCATCGAGAGCCTGCTGTTTAGCGTCCTAGCCAGCGCCCTCATCGAGGTGCCGACCGTCACGGTGGCCAAGGCCGAGCACCGCCACACCTGGCTCGGCGACCTCATCCGCCGCAGCTTCAGCTTCCCGGGCGTGACCGACCCCCAGGTCATCACCTACTTCGACCGCGAAGACAAGGCCTCGCTGCTCGGCCTCATCGGCGGCTTGGCCCAAGAGATGCGCGCGCCGGGCCGGGCGGTGATGGTGCACGTCGAGGGCACCCGCAGCCTAGACTGCACCAAGCCGGTCGAGAAGATGTCGGGCGCCTTCATCGACATGGCGCTCAGCGTCGGCGCGGCCATCGTGCCGGTGCGCTTCGTCGGCGGCCTCGGCCGGGCCCCGCTCGAGGCCCGCACCGAGTTCCCGGTGGGCATGGGCACCCAAGACATCTGGTTCGGCGCCCCCATCCAACCCGAGGCGCTGGGCGCCCTGCACTATGGCGCGCGCAAGCAGCGGGTGATCGACGGCATCAACCGCCTCGGACCGCACCCCGACGACGAGCAGCCGAGCGCCCCCGACGCCGCCTTCGCCGCCCGCGTCGCCGCCTGGCAGGCCGAGACCGGCTGCCGCGAAGAGGACGCCGTGCTGTTCTGCGTGCTCGAAGACCGCGCCGCCCCCTGCGCCCTGACCGCCGCCCTGCTCCGCGCCGCCGAAGACGACAACGGCGTGCTGAACGTCAACCCCGACGATCCCGAGCAGGCTTGGCTCGGCGGCCTCGCGGCCGAGCTCTACGGCCCCCGCGGCCCCAAGGTGCGCGCGCAGCGCCCGCGTTAGCCGAGCCGGGGCGCGGAGGCCCCCCGCATGCAGCCCCAGCCGCCCGACGCGCCCCCGAGCCCCGCCGCCGACTGGCGGGGCCCGCTGTTCTTGGCCGGGGGCGTGCTGTGCATCAGCTTCGCCGCCCTGTTCGTCAAGGTCTCGGGCCTGCCGCCCACCGCCGCGGGCCTGCACCGCATGGCCGGCAGCACCGCGCTGCTGCTGGTCTTCGCCCTGGCCGCCCGCGCGCGCCCGGCCACGCCCGCGCCGCCCCGCCGCACCGCCGCCCTCGCCCTGCTGCTGATGGCCGTCGGCGGCGTCGCCTTCGCCGGCGACATGGCGGTGTGGAACCGCAGCATCCTGCGCGTCGGCCCCGGCATGGCCACCCTGCTCGCCAACCTGCAGGTCTTCATCGTGCCGCTCATCACCGCGGCCATGGGCGGCGGCTGGCCCCGCAAGCGCTTCTGGTTGGCGGCGGCGGCGGGCCTCACCGGCTTGGCCCTGCTCGCCTTGCCCATCGGCAGCTTGGGCCGCGCCTTAGACCCGGTGGGCCTCTTGTTCGGCTTGGCCGCCGCCGCCACCTACAGCGTCTACATCGCCTTTTTGGGCGAGTCCACCCGCCGCTGGGCCTTGGGCCCGCCCCTCACCCTGCTCATCGTCTGCGCGTCTGGCTCCCTCGCCTTGGGCGCGCTCCAGGCGGTCGAGCTGCTCCTCGACCCCAGCGCCCCGGTGCTCGCCCGCGCGCCCGAGGCCTGGCTCGGGGTGGCCGGCATGGTCCTCGTCACCCAGCTCGGCGGCTGGAGCCTGCTGCTGCGCGGCATTCAGCGCGTGGGCGCAGCGGCGGCGGGCGTGGCCCTGGTCGGCCAGTCCGTCTTGGCCACCCTATGGGACGTGCTGCTTTTGGGCCGCCAGCTCAACGCCCAAGAGCTCGCCGGCGCGGCGGTGGTGCTGCTGGCCATCGCCGTGGGCTACACCGCGGCCCGGCCCCGCGGGTAGATCAGCGTCGGTTACGCCATTCTCAGCCAGTGCCCCTGGGCGCCCCGCCCGCCGGGGGCGGTCGGCGGCGGTCCTCTCGGCTCGGCCCGGGGGGCCTCGGTCGCGCGGGCGCGACGGCCGCTGCGCGCCCCCGGCCGGCCCGCCTGGCGCGCGCGAGGCGGTCTTGACGCTGCAGCTCGAGGTGGGGAGCCCAGCGATCCGCCGCTCACTCCGCCGTGCGCACCAAGCGCAGGCCCAAGGTGGCGGTCCGCCGATCGGGCGGCCCCGGGTAGCGGTAGAGCACCCGCGCGTAGTCCTCCGACTGATCCCAAGCGCCGCCCCGGGCCACCCGCCCCACGCCCGACGCGGGGCCGACCGGATCGGCGCCGCCCGCAGGTCGGCGGCTGTGCCAATCCCAGGTCCACTCCCAGACGTTCCCGCTCATGTTGACCAGCCCGTAGCCATTGGCGTGGCCGACCGCCACGTCGCGGAGGCCAGCCGCGCCGTCGTCGCAGTCCTCCAGCGTCCAGTCGGCCGGATTGAAGCCCATCCGAAGGTACGCCTCCCGCTGGGCCGCGTTCGCGACGTTGGCGACGCCGCAGACCTCGGGGCCGCCGGCGTAGCGGTGGTCGGCGCCGCCCCGCGCCGCGACCTCCCACTCGGCCTCGGTCGGCAGCCGGTAGCCCAAGCAGCCCGGGCCCTTGGGCCAGCGCACCCCCTCGCCCTCCACCACATAGCAGGGCTCGAGCCCCTCGCGGGCCGACAGAGCGTTCGCGAAAATAGCGGCGTCGAGCCAGCTCACGCACACGGCCGGCAGCTCGTCGCCCACGCCCACCCCGGCGCAGCGCCCGAGGTCCTGGCCGCCCTGGTGCTGCAGCCCCAGCCACGGCGCCGCCCGGCCCCCCGGCGTGCGGGCCCACAAGCCTTGGCTCACCTCGGCGACGCCGACCAGCAGGTCGCGGCGGAGGGTCACCGAGCGCATGGCCTCGTCCTCGTAGCAGCGCGGGCGCTGGCCTTCGGTGCAGCCGATGCTGTAGCTGCCCGCCGGCACGCGCTGGAGCGGGTAGGCCCCGAGGCGGCGCTCCTCGGCGGTGGTGGGGGCGGCGGCGGCCGGGGCGGCGGCCAGCTCGGCGGACAGCTCGGCGGCCCGGTCGTCGGCCCGGTCGGCGCGGGACTGCTCGGCGGCGAGCCACCCGAGGGCGATCGTCAGCCCCACCGCGCTGAGGCCGATGATCCCGAGCGCCCCGAGGCTGAGGCCGCCCCCGGGGCCTTGCGCCGCGGCCGGCGGCTCGGGAGCGGGCCGGGCCTCGTCCCCCGCGTCGGCCGGCCCGCGCTCCGCCGCTGGCGACAGCTTCGCCACCGGCCCCAGCGCCGCGGGCCCCAATACAACCGAGCTGGGGCCCCGGTTCGGCGCGCCTGCGGCCTTCGGGAGCGGCCCAGCCGGCAGCACCACCGACCGCGGACCCTCGATGCGCAGGGGCGGGGGCGCCGCCGGACCCGCCGCCAGCGGCGCCGCGCCGGCCCGAAGCGCGCACAGCAAGGCCAAGGCCGCGCCCCCGTCCGCCGGCCGAAGCTTGAGGTCCCGCGCCGTCAGCGCGGCGATCAGCGCGGCGAGCCAGGCCGGGCAGTCTGGCCGGACCCCCTGAAGGTCGGCCGGGCCCACCGACAGGTGCCAGCCCACCTTCGCCATCAGGTCGCCCGGCGCGCAGGCCCGTCGGCCCGAGAGCAGCTCCCAAATGACCAGCCCCAGGGCATAGACGTCGCCTGCCGGTCCCCGATCGCCGCCGAAGCGCTCCGGCGCCATATAGTCCACCGTGCCCCGGAGCTGGCCCGAGCGCGTGCCCGCGCCGTCCGCAGCGGCATAGGCCAGGCCGAAATCCATCAGCTTGATCCGGCCGTCCCGGCAAGCGAATAGGTTGGCCGGCTTGATGTCCCGGTGCACCACGCCGCGGCTGTGGGCGTAGGCCAGCGCCTCCAAGCCGCGCTCCAAGGCCACCAGCGCGAGGCCGACCGAAGCCGGCCCCCGCGCCAAAACGGCCTCCAGGTCTTCACCCTCGAGCAGCTCCAGCACCAGCGCCACCCGCTCGCCCTCGACCACGAGGTCGCGGAAGCGCACCACGCCCGGGTGCTCCAGCCGGTCCAGCGAGCGGCACTCCCGCCGCAGCGCATCGACGAAGCCCGGCTCGCGCACCAAAGCAGCGTGCACCACCTTCACGGCCGCCGTCAGCTCCGCGTCGTGCAGGTGGGCCGCGCGGTAGACAGCGCCGTAGCTGCCCTCCCCGAGCAGCGCCACGAGGCGGTAGTGCCCAACGCTCTGACCGATCATTCGGCGCTCCTCCATCGACGCGCCGCCGACTAACGCGCCCGCGCCCGGCCGGGCCGTCCACCGGCGCCCGAGGCGCGCCCGGGCCCGGGACCAAAGTAGTCCTCCGTACGGAAAACACGCGATACCGAGACACCACGGACGCGCCTCCCGCACCGCGCGCCCTGGGCGCCCCGCCCGCCGGGGGCGGTCGGCGGCGGTCCTCTCGGCTCGGCCCGGGGGGCCTCGGTCGCGCGGGCGCGACGGCCGCTGCGCGCCCCC
>CANHON010000193.1 GCA_947462115.1 Deltaproteobacteria bacterium
GACGCCGGCCCCCGAGCCCGCGCCGCGCCCCGAGCCCGCCGCCCGCCCGGCCCCTGCGCCGGCCCCGGCCCCCGCGCCGGCCCCGACCCGCAGCGGCCCGGCCGTCGATCCCAACGTGATGCACACGATCATCAGCAACAACAGCAAGGTCAAGCGCTGCTACATGGACCAAAAGCAGCGCACCGGCGAGCTGCCCCGCGTGGTCCGCATGTCGCTCACGGTGCAGCCCACCGGCGGCGTCTCGAAGGCCCGGGTGGTCACCTCCGAGTACAAGGGCACGGAATTTGACGTCTGCCTGAGCAGCGCGGTGCGCTCCTTGCAGTTCCCGCCCTTCGACGGCGCGCCCTACACCACCGACTACCAGCTCACGCTCTGAGGGCCGGGGCCGGCGGCCCGCGGGCGACACCGTGCCCGCCACCCGCGTCCGTCACCCGCGTCCGTCACCCGCGTCCGTCACTCGCGTCCGTCACACCAACGCCCCGCAGCCACCCAGGCTCCGGGGCGTTCCTGGCAATAGGGCGCGCGCCCCGCGAGGGTCCCGCCCCGCGCCCACGTCCCACGCGCCCGCTTGAGCGCCGAGGTCCCCATGTTGGAACCCAGCCAGATCCGCAACATCGCCATCATCGCCCACGTTGACCACGGCAAGACCACCCTGGTCGACCACATGCTGCGCCAACAGGGCACCTTCCGCGCCAACGAGGCCGTCGTTGACCGCGTGATGGACAGCATGGATCTTGAGCGGGAGCGGGGCATCACCATCCTCGCCAAGAACACCGCGGTCTGGTACGAGGGCCACAAGATCAACATCGTAGACACCCCCGGCCACGCCGACTTCGGCGGCGAGGTCGAGCGCGTGCTCAAGATGGTGGACGGCGCCCTCCTGCTCGTCGATGCGTCCGAGGGCCCGCTGCCCCAGACCCGCTTCGTGCTCGGCAAGGCGCTCGAGGCCGGCCTCGAGGTCATGGTCTGCGTCAACAAGATCGACCGGCCCGACGCCCGCGCCGAGGAGGTCCTGTCCGAGGTCTACGACCTGTTCATCGACCTGGACGCCAACGACGAGCAGATCGACTTCAAGGTGCTCTACGCCGTGGCCCGCGACGGCTTCTGCCACGAGACCCTCTCGATGGAGCCCGGCAACCTCAAGCCGCTGTTTGACGCCATCGTCAAGCACATCCCGCCGCCCCGGGGCCTGCCGAGCAACCCGCTGCAGGTGCTCGTCACCCAGCTCGACTACGACAACTACCTGGGCCGCATCGCGATCGGCCGGGTGGTCAACGGCACCCTGCGCCGCAACAGCGACTGCGCCCTGGCCGCCGCCGACGGCATGTCCAAGATCCGCGTCGCCCAGCTCTACGGCTTTGAGGGCCTCGGCCGCATCGACGCCGAGACGGTGTGCACCGGCGAGATCTGCGCCATCGCCGGCATCGACGAGATCGACATCGGCGACACCATCACCGATCTGGCCGACCCCCATCCCCTGCCCCGCGTGAAGGTCGAAGAGCCCACCATCGGCGTCACCTTCTTGGCCAACACGAGCCCGCTGGCCGGCCAGGACGGCCGCTACATGACGGCCCGCCAGATCCGCGACCGCATCGAGAAAGAGGTGCAGCGCAACGTGGCGATGAAGATCGACCCCGACGGCCCGGCGGACGCCATCCGCCTGTTCGGCCGCGGCGAGCTGCAGATCGCCATCCTGATGGAGCAGCTCCGCCGCGAAGGCTGGGAGCTCTGCGTCAGCAAGCCCGAGGTCGTGACCCGCGAGATCAACGGCAAGACCTGCGAGCCGTTCGAGAACGCCCTGCTCGACTTCCCCGACATGTACATGGGCGTCGTCACCGAGAAGATGGCGCTCCGCAAGGGCCGCATGACCTCGATGCGCGTGGCCGGCAGCGGCCGTGTCCGCGTGGAGTTCTACGTGCCCTCGCGCGGCCTCATCGGCTTCCGCGGCGAGTACCTCAGCGACACCCGCGGCCAGGGCATCATCAACACCCTGTTCGCCGGCTTCGACGACCACCAGGGCTACATCCCCTTCCGCAAAAACGGCAGCTTGGTGTCCGACCGCAAGGGCCCGTCCACGGCCTACGCGCTCTTCCACCTCCAGCCCCGCGGCAAGCTGTTCATCGGCGTCCAGACCGAGGTCTACGAGGGCATGATCATCGGCGAGAACTCTCGCGAGAATGACATGAACGTCAACGCCTGCCGGCCCAAGCAGCTCACCAACGTGCGCTCCGCCGGCGCCGACGAGAAGCTCATCCTGGCCCCGCCGGTGCAGCTCACCCTCGAGAAGGCCCTGGAGTTCATGGCCGAGGACGAGCTCGTCGAGATCACGCCCAACCACATCCGCCTCCGCAAGAAGGTGCTGGCCGGCAACCTGCGCAGCGTCGTGCGCGGCGACAAGAACGACAAGTGAGCCGCCCGCGCTGAGCCCCCGGGCCCGGCGCCGCGCCCCGACCCACGCCCTCGCAAGACGGCGTGGGTCACGCTTTTTTGACGCCCCCTTCGGGCGCCTTCGGCCCCCCTGCGCGCTCGCCCGCCGGGGCCGTCCGCAGCCAGGGTCTGCGGCCGGGCGGGCTCGGTCGGCGTCCGGGCCGCCGACCGCCGCGGGCGGCGCGCTCCGGTCGGCCGGGCGCGGGCCCGGTTCAAGCCCCGGATCTCAGCCGAGGTCTACCGGACGAAGGGGCGCGGGACCCACCCGGCCGGTCTGGGCCCGCAGGCGCAGCAGCTGGTCGCAGAGCACGAGGCAGACCATCGCCTCCACCAAGGCCGGCGCCCGCGGCAGCACGCAGGGGTCGTGGCGGCCCCGGGCGGCGATCTCGGCGGCCTCGCCGGCCCGGTTGATGGTGTCTTGGGTCGAGAAGATCGTCGCCACCGGCTTGAAGGCCACCGCGCCGAGGATCGGCATGCCGTTGCTGACGCCGCCTTGCACCCCGCCCGAGCGGTTGCCCCGGGTGGTGGCCCCGCCGAGCCCATCGGGCAAAAAGGCGTCGTTGTGGGCGCTCCCCTCCATGTCTGCGCCGAGGAAGCCGCTACCGAGCTCCACCCCCTTGGCCGCTGGCAGGCTCAACAAGCCGCGGCCGAGCTCGGCCTCCAGCTTGTCGAAGACCGGCTCGCCGAGGCCCGCCGGCACCCCCCGCGCCACGAAGCGAACGACGCCGCCCACGGTGTCCCCGCGGCGCCGCACCGCCTCGATCCGCGCGACCATCGCCGCGCTGGCCGCCGGGTCCGGGCAGCGCACCGCCGAGGCCTCGATGGCCGCCCGATCGAGGTCCTCCACCGCCACCTCCGCCTGAAGGCCGCCGAGGCGGTCCACCCAGGCCAGCACCTCCACCCCGGGGATCAGCGCCTCCAGCACCTGCCGGGCCACCGCCCCGGCCGCCACCCGCCCCACCGTCTCCCGGGCCGAGGCCCGCCCGCCGCCCTGCCATGTGCTGTGCCCGTACTTGCGGGCATAGGCATAATCGGCGTGCGAAGGGCGAAACCGGTCGGCGGTCAGCGCGTAGGCCCGGGGGTCGGCGTCCTCGTTCTCCACGAGCAGGGCGATGGGGCTGCCCAAGCTGCGCCCCTGGAACAGGCCCGACAGCGCCCGGACCTGGTCGCGCTCCTTGCGCGGGCTGACCAAGGCCGACTGCCCCGGCCGTCGCCGGTCGAGCTCGGCCTGCACCCGGTCGAGGTCCAGCGCCAGATCGGGCGGGCAGCCGTCGATCACGACGCCGAGCGCGCCGCCGTGGCTCTCCCCGAAGGTGGTGATGCAGAAGGCCTGCCCGAAGCTGTTGCCGCCCATCGCTGCTCCCCGTCGCGCGCGCCGACCCGCGCCCGCTGGCCCGCGATAGCATGGCCGCCGTGCCTGTCTCCACCATCGCCGCCCTCGTCGTGACCGCCTTTGGCGGGCCGCGCCTGCGCGCCTGCCTCCAGAGCCTCGCCGCCCAGCGACGCCCCCCCGATCGCGTGCTGGTGGCCATCGCCCGGCCCACCGGCGTGGCCCTCGACCCCGGCGTGGCCTCGGTCCGCACCGCCCAGGCCGAGGGCTTCGCGCCCACCGCCAACCTCGGCCTGCGGGCGCTGGGGCCCGGCTGCGCGGTGCTGCTGCTCAACGACGACACCGTCTGCGACCCCGAGCTGGTGGCCCGCCTCGGGGCCGCCGCCGAGGCCCACGGCGAGGGCATCTACCAGCCCCGCATCTTGCTGGATGACGGCAGCGGCCAGGTTGACAATACCGGCCACAGGCTGTTCTTCGACGGTTTCAACCTCGCACGGGAGCGCGGCCTGCCCGCAGCCGAGGGCCGGGCGCCCCCCTGCGGCGAGCTCGGGGCCTTCTCGGGGGCCGCCGCCCTGCTCACCCCGGAGCTGCTGCGCGAGACCGGCGGCTTTGACGCCGACTTCGGCGCCTTCGGCGAGGACCTCGACCTCTCGCTGCGGGCGCGGCGCCTCGGCTACCGGGTGCGCTTCGTCGAAGGCGCGCTGGTGCACCACGCCCTCGGGGCCAGCTATGGGCGCGGCGGCCTCACCAAGTCCTATTGGGTGGAGCGCAACCGCCTGCGGGCGGCCATGCGCTCCTTGCCCACCAGCGCGCTGATCACGATGCCGATCTGGACCACCGCCCGCCTCACCGCGCTGGGGATGAGCGCCGCGATCGGCCGCGGCATCGGCGCCCAGGCCGGACCCCTCGGGGCGATCGGCGCCTTGGCCGGCGGGGCCGCCGGCCTGCTCGACCTGCCCGGCGCCTGGGCCAAGCGGCGCGCCGACCAGCCGGCCTGGCGGGCCCCGGACCGCGAGATGTGGGGCCACCTGCTGCGCCACCACGTCCGCCCCGAGGACCTGCTCCGCCGACCCGCCCGGCGCCCCGCATGAAGCCCCTCGCCGTCATCGTCCCCACCCTGTCCACGCCCGGGCCCCTCGCGCGCCTGCTGGCCGAGCTCGCGGACTGGGAGCAGGCCGCCCAACGCCCCCTGCTGGTCTTCGTCATTGACGACGGCAGCCCGATCCCGCTGCCGCGCACCGCGCCGGCGCCCGCGGGCCTCCGGCTGTTTCGCCACGCGGTCAACCGGGGCTACGGCGGCGCCCAAAAGACCGGCTACGCCGCCGCCCTCGCCCACCGCTGCGACACGCTGGTGCTGCTGCACGGCGACGGGCAGTACGACACCGCCGCCACGATGGCGCTGGGGCCGCTGCTGGAGTCGAGCGGCGCGGACGTGGCCTTGGGCAGCCGCTTCTTGCCCGGCGGGCCGCCCACCCCGAGCCCGGCCTGGCGCCGGTGGGGCAACCACGCGCTCACCAGCTTGGCCAACCGGCGCTTCGGCGCCGCCCTCAGCGAGCTGCACACCGGCGCCCGCGCCTACGCCGCATCGGCGCTGAGCGCCCTGCCCTTCGACCAGTTCTCGGACGACTACCTGTTCGATCACCAGGTCCTGGCCGCGCTGCTCGTCGATCAGGCGCGCTTCGTTGAGGCGCCGGTCAGCGCCCGGTACGACGACACCGTCCGGTCGATCAGCCCGGCGCGCGCGCTCCGCTACGGGCTCGGCTGCCTCGGCACCCTGCTGCGGCCGCCGCGGCGGCGGGTGGCCCAGGACAGCCCCCGCCGCGGCGCGGCCCGACGCTAATCGGGCGGCGCGGCCCAGCGGGCGTCGAAGGTGGCCGCCATCAGCTCGGCGGCCCGGCACACCCGCGGCAGGTCGCCGGTGGTGATGAGATCGAGCTCGAGGCCGCTAAAGCAGGCGGTGACCAGCGTGGCCTCGGTCTCCGCGACCACAGGTGGCCAGCCCCGCGCCACGAGCTGGGCGATGGTCCCCTGCACCCAGGGATCGACGAGGCGCCGCCGCACCGCGGCCCCGCCGTTGCGATCGGTGCAGACATCGATCAGCAGCCGATCTTCGTGGATGTTCTCCACGCAGGTCTGCCAGACCGCGCGCAGCGAGGCCCCCGCGCCCTGGTCGCCGGCGGCGGTCATCGCGCTCTGGACCCGCGCATACTGGCGCTCGATCAAAATATCGATGACCGCGTCGATCATCCCGTGCCGGCTCCCAAAGTGGGCCGTCAGCGAGAAGGTGCTGACCGAGAGCGCCTCGGCCACCGAGCGCAGGCTCAGCCCCTCGCGCCCGTGGTTGAGCACGTGCTCCAGCACCGCCTCAGCGAGGGCCCGCGCCCGGCCGGGATCCGGTGGCCGGCGCCCGAGCCCGGCCGCGCGCACCGCCGCGCCGTCGCCACCGCCCCGCTCGCCCTTCGCGGCGCTGTCGCCCAGCTCGTGCATGCCTTCGCCCTCCCCAAGACAAAGGGAGGTCTCGCGTGCCCCGCGACGCCCCCGTCGCGAAGCCGCAGCCCCCCTCTGACCCAAGGGTAGCACGCCGCGCCGCCCCAAAATTCTGCCCGAAGACCGGCGGCCGTTGGTCATGATGGCGCAGCGCCGACCGGCGGGCCGCCCGCCCCCGACAACAGCGCCCAGCGCTCCGCTCTCCGCGAGACCCCACCGGAGCGCGCACCCGCATCCCCCTGGAGGCCCCCGATGCACAGCCGCCCCAGCTCCGACGAGAGCCAGCTCCACCAGCAGCTTGAGATCCTCTGGCGCACCGATCCAGGCCTGCCGCTCCTCGAGGCCGCCGCCCGGATCGGCCGCCCGGAGGCCCGGCTGATGGCGGCGCGGGTCGGCGCGGCGGTGGTGCGCCTGGAGCCAAGCTGGCCGGAGCTGTGCCGCGGGCTGATGACGCTCGGCACCGTCACCCTGCACGTGGACTGCCGGGTCGGCATCCACCGCAAGGAGGTGCGCCTCAACGACGTCGGCGCCGCCGACATCACCGCCATCTGCCGCGGCGAGGGCACGGAGCTGCGCCTGCTGCTGTCGCGCTGGGCCAGCGGTTTTGCGGTCTGCGAGGGCGGCGTGCCCGGCGCCCCCGAGGGCCTGCACTTCTACGATCGGCACGGCGACAGCGCCCTGCGGGTGCTGGTCTCGCACCAGACCCACCGGGCGGCCTGGGCCAAGCTCGTCGCCGCCCACCGGGCCGTGGAGCAGGGCGCCCCGCTGGCGCTCGAGCCCCTGCCGCTGCCGCCGCCGGCCACCCCGCCCACGGTCTCCGCCGAGGCCCTCCGCGCGGCCTGGGGCGGCCTCAGCGACGCGCGCGACTTCTTCCGGCTGCTCCGCTCCTTCAACCTCACGCGGGCCCAGGCCTACCAGCTCGTGGGGCCGACCTTCGCGGTCGAGATCAGCCAAAATGGCGTGCAGGAGCTCTTGGAGCGCTGCAGCGCCGACAACGTGCCCCTGGCCTTCGCGCTCGGCAACCGCGCCGCCATTCACGTGCACAACGGCACCTTGGAGTGCGTGAGCACCGCTGGCCCGCTCACCGTGATCCGCGATCCCGGCCACACCATCTTGCTGCACCGGGGCCGCTTCGCGAGCGCCTGGGTGGTGCACCGGCGCGGCCTCGAGGGCCTGCAGACCACCGTGGAGCTGCTGACCGAGCACGGCGACGTCGTGGGCACCCTCCGACCATCGGACCTGCAGGACTGGCGCTGGCGTCGCCTCACCGAGCACACCCTGCTGCGCGGCGCGGCCTGAGCGCTCCCTCGGCCTGCGCGCCGATCAGTCGGCCTGGGCGGCCCGCGCCGACTCGGCCGCCTCGGCCGCCTCCAGCGAGGCTTGGTGCGCCCGGAGCACCTCGCGCAGCGACAGCCGGCTCGCCCGCCGCAGCTCGGCCTCGGCCTGGCGGCGCCGGGCGATGGGATCGGCGCCCACGTCCAAGGTCGGGATCGGCACCGGGCGGCCCGCTTCGCCGAGCTTCACGAAGGTGAGGTAGGCCGAGCAGCAGTGGCTGCGGGCGCCGGTGTTGGGATCTTCGGCGTCCACCCGCACCCCGACCTCCATCGAGGTGCGCCAGGCCTGGTTGACCCGCGCCTGGAGCACCACCACCATGCCGCGGCGCACCGGCCGCAAGAAGTGGAGCTGGTCCATCGAGGCGGTGACGACCGAGCCCCGGCAGAAGCGCTGGGCCGAGACCGCGCCGCAAATATCGACCCAGGCGGCGATCTGGCCGCCGAAGGCGTCTCCGAGGGCGTTGGTGTGCCCCGGCAACAGGAGCTGCGTCATCTCGGTGAAGGTGCGGTCCCCCGGCACGAGCCCGAGGGGTGCGGCGTCGGTCATGTGGCCTCCCGCCGGGCCCCTATCGCGGGGGTCGGCGCGCGCGGCGGGCGCCCAGCCAAGGGCCCACGAGCTCGGCGACCGCGCAGGCCAAGGCCCGGGGCCCCGATCCGGCGGCGCGCAGCAGGGCCGGCGCCCCCAGCAGCACCGCGGCGAGGTCCGGTCGAAGGGGGGGTCGGCCCAGGCGGACGAGCTGCTCGTGCACCGCCCGCTCGCGGCGGAGGAGCGCCCGGGCCCGGCGCGGGTGCGAGTGCAGCACCGGCGCCTCGCCGCAGCGCCAGACCCGCAGGCCGGCGCTCCACCAA
>CANHON010000194.1 GCA_947462115.1 Deltaproteobacteria bacterium
CCTGCGCGTCGCTCTGGGGCCCGACCCGGAGGTGAGCGACGCCCCCTGAGGGCCATGCCCGGCCGGTCTGCGCTACAAAAGCGCATGATCCGCCTCGACGCCCCCCGCGGGCTCTTTGCCCTCCTGGCCACCATCGCCGTGGCGCTCTCCTCCCTCACCGGCGCCCGCGCCGAGGCCGTGCAGCCCGCCGACGGCCCGACGCCGGCCCCCCCTTGGCCCGCCTTCGTCGCCGAGCTGTCCAGCGGCGCGCACCCGGAGCCGGGCTACCGCTTCTACGACGAGCTCCACGCGCAGATCGCCGAGGTGGTCGAGCTCTACCCTGGCCGGGTGCGGCCCTTTTCGCTCGGGGCCACGGTCCAGGGCGCCCCGATCTGGGGCTTTCGCTGCAGCGACCCGATGACGCCGATCCAGAAGACGATGCTGGTCTTTGGCGCAATTCACCCCCTGGAGTGGGCCTCCTCCGAGGTGGTGACCGACGCGCTGCTCGCCTGCGCCCGCCGACCCCCGCCCGGCGTCTTGATGGTGTTCGTGCCGGTCCTGAACGTCGATGGGCGCCGCACGGTCGAGAATGACCTCATGAGCGGCAATGACCGCTACAGGCGGGGAAACGCCGCCGGCGTGGACCTCAACCGCGACTTTACGAGCAACCGCGAGAGCAAGGCCATCTGGCGGCACATCATCCCCAGCCGCTACTCGACCTCGCCGGCGCCCCTGAGCCAGCCCGAGAGCCGCGCCATCGACGCGCTCGCGGCGGCCGAGCGCTTTGACGTCGCCATGAGCTTTCACGCCTTCGGCGGCTACTTCTACTACCCCTGGGCCGGTCGGTGGGAGCGCCCCAAGGATCGCGCGGAGTTCGTCGCGCTGGGGCACCTCATGGAGGAGGCCCAGCCCGGCCGGCCCTACCGCACCCAGCAGCTCAGCCACTGGGCCTTCTTTTTCCGCGGCTGCGGCATGGAGCTCGACCACCTCTACGAGCGCTATGACACCCGGGCCTTTCTCATCGAGCTGACGCGCTCCGGGGTCTCGCCCTGGCGACCTTGGACGTGGGATCAACACTTTCGCCTCTACAACCCAGTCGATCCGTCCCCCGACGCCGCGAGCGGCGCGGCGGCTGTGCGGGCGATGGCCTGGCACCTCGCCGGCGCCCCAGGCTGAGCCCAAGCCCCAAGATTCGCCTAAGCCGATGACCTTTCACAAAACACCTCGGGGCTTGACCCCAGGCACGGGCGTGCTTATCGAGCCCGCCGACCGCGCTCCGGCGCCCGTTCACGGCATCCTGGCGGCCACTTCGCCGCGCCCAGGGGCCGGGAGGGTCGCTCAGCGCCCCGCTGCCCCACTTTCCTGCCGGGCCCGAGCTACCGCGCTCGGGCGGAGGGACCCATGATCGAGGTAGAGCACCTCAGTCGATATTACGGACAGCACCGCGCCGTAGACGACGTGAGCTTCAAGATCGGTGACAACACCGTCGTCGGCTTCGTCGGCCTCAACGGCGCGGGCAAGACCACCACCCTCAAGGTGATCGCCGGCCTGCTGCCGCCCTCCGCCGGCACCGTCCGCGTAGACGGCGTGGACATGGCCACCGCGCCCGAGTCCTTCCGCAAGCAGATCGGCTTTTTGCCCGAGACGCCGCCGCTCTACACCGAGCAGACGGTCACGGACTTCTTGCGCTTCGTCGGCAGCCTGCGCGGTGTCTCGCCCAAAGACCTCGAAGAGCGCCTGCCTGGCGTCATTCAGCGCTGCCAGCTCAGCGGTCGTGAGCACTGGGTCATCGACGAGCTGTCGCACGGCTACCGCAAGCGGGTCGGCATCGCGGCCACGATCCTGCACAAGCCCAAGCTCGTGATCCTCGACGAGCCCATCAGCGGCCTGGACCCGGAGCAGATCAGCGAGATGCGCTCGGTGATCCGCGACCTCGGCCGGGAGTGCACCGTGCTCGTGTCGAGCCACATCCTCAGCGAGGTGCAGCAGACCTGCGACCGCGTGCTGATGCTCCACCGCGGCAAGATCGCCTACGAGGGCACCGAGCGCGACATGGAGGGCCGCCCCGACAGCAGCACCCTCGTGCGGATCGCCGTGCGGGGCGAGCAAGGCGCGCTCCAAGCCGCGCTCAAGTCGCTCGACTACGTACGGGAGGCCCAGTTTACGGCCCTCGACGGGTCGGTGGAGGCGGTGATCGAGCTCGACGGCGACCGCCGTGAGGACCTCGTGGCCGCCCTGGTCATGGCCGGCCAGCGGCTGCGGCGGGTCGAAGACGCCCACGACGCGCTGGAGCAGAAGTTCCTTGAGCTCTCCCGTGAAGGTGCAGCATGAACGCCGTTTTTCTGCTCGCTCGACGCGAGATGAGCACCTACCTCAACACCTGGTGGGGCTGGGTGATCCTGCTGGTCGTCCTGTTGATTGACGGCTTGCTGTTCAACGCGTTCGCCATCTCCAACAAGCCCCAGTACTCCGCCGAGGTGCTGGAGAGCTTCTTCTACTTCTCCAGCGGCACCACGATGATCGCCGGCCTCATCCTCACGATGAAGCTGCTGGCCCAGGAGCGCGAGTCGGGCACCATGGTGCTGCTCGAGAGCGCGCCCATCTCCGAAGCGCAGGTCGTCAGCGGCAAGTTCCTCGGCGCCTGGGGCTTCCTGATGGTCATCACCGCGCTGACCCTCTACATGCCCTTCTTGATCCAGCTCAACGGCAAGGTCAGCTGGGCCCAGATCGGCGCGGGCTACCTCGGCCTCGCCAGCCTCGGCGCAGCGACCGTCGCCATCGGCACCTTCGCGAGCTCGCTCGCCAAGAACCAGGTGCTCGCGGCCATCCTCGGCGGCGTGATGCTCGTCACCATGCTGCTCGGCTGGATGCTCAGCCGCCAGACCGAGGCGCCCATCAGCGGCGTGCTCGCCTACCTCGCGCTCTATGACCGGCACTACCAGCCCTTCATGCGCGGTCGAATCAACACCGAAGATCTCGTCTACTACGGCAGCGTGGTCTTCGCCTTCCTGCTCATGTCGACCCGCGTGCTGCAGGCGAGGAGGTGGCAATGAGGCTCTCTGGAATTCTCTACCTCGCAGGCTTCTTCCTGCTGTTGATCGGCGAGCGGGTGCTCGGCGGCGATGACCCGATGCGCCTCGGCCTCAGCGTCGCCGGCGTGCTGGTCGTGGTCGCGGGCCTCGGCACCAGCCTCCGCACGCTGCAGGCGGCCCGCCCAGACCAGCAGCCGGCCCACACCCAGGCGCTGGTCTACGGCGCGCTGGGCCTGAGCTCGCTGCTCATCTACGCCCTCACCCTCGACACCGTGGTGGACAAGCTCGGCTTCGCCGACGACGAGGCCGAGACCCGCTACCGCGTGGTGGTCGGCAGCCTCTGGCCCATCCTCTGGCTGGCCGGCACGCTCGGCTTCCTCGCCGTGGAGCGCGCCCTCGCGGTCAGCCCCACCCTCGTCATGCCCGGCCGGGTCCGCGAGGCCGGCATGGGCGGCTTCTCCACCGGCTTGGCCTTGGCGATGCTGTTCCCGCTGAACTACCTCGGGGCCGAGCTCAACGAGCGCTGGGACTTCGGGTACTTCCGCACCGCTCGCCCCGGCACCAGCACCAAAGCCGTGGTGGACGGCCTGGAGGAGCCGGTCGATGTGTACCTGTTCTTCCCGGTGGCCAGCGAGCTCACCGACGAGCTGCGCACCTACTTCTTGGACCTCGAGAACGAGCGCTTTCGCGTGCACTACGTTGATCACGCGCTGGAGCCCGAGCTGAGCAAGGACCTGCAGGTCCGCGACAACGGCACCATCGTGTTCGCCCGGGGCGAAGGCGAAGACCGGCAGCTGCAGAAGGTCAACATCGGCAAGGACTTCGACAGCGCCAAGCGCAAGCTGCGCAAGCTGGACGAAGAGGTGCGCGACGGCCTGTTCCGCGCGGTCCGCAACAAGCGCACCGTGTACTTCACCGTCGGCCACGGCGAGATGTTCTGGGACACCGAGAGCGACCCCGAGCGCAAGCTCGCGAACATGAAGAAGATCCTCACCGGCCTCAACTTCAAGGTCAAGGAGCTCGGCCTCGCCGGCGGCCTCGCCACCGAGATCCCCGACGATGCCACCGCGGTGGTGGTCGCCGCGCCGACCAGCGCGCTCGACGACGCCGAGCTCGCCGCGCTGAACACCTACCGCCAGAACGGCGGCTCCTTGCTCATCCTGATGGAGCCTGGCGCCGCTGATCTCAGCGCGCTGCTCAGCCCCCTCGGCATGGCCTTCGACAGCTCGGTGACCCTCGCCAGCGACCAGAACTTCTTGCCGAAGGTGCAGGGCCCCACCGATCGGGCCAACCTCGTCACCAACAAGTACCTGACCCACCCCTCGGTCACGACCCTCTCGCGCAACAGCCGCGAAGCCATCGAGGTCTTCATCGGCGCGGGCGCGCTGACGGAGCAGGGTGAGGTCGCCGCAGGCGGCAAGCGCACGGTCACCACCCGCACCCTCCCCGAGGTCTGGGCGGACAAGGACGGCGACTACCAGTTCGACGCCGACGCCGAGAAGCGCGAGGCCTGGACCTTGGCGATGGCGGCCTCGGGCCCCTCCGCCGCGGCACCGGCCGAGGGTGCGGAGCCCGGTGAGTACCGGGTGGTCGTCGTCGCCGACGGCACCTGGACCAGCGACTTGGCCATGCAGCCCGAGCGCCTCCCCGCGAACTACCAGGCGCTCATCGACATCTTCGCCTGGCTCGCCCAGGACAACGCCATGGCAGGCACCGTCAACAGCGAAGAGGACGTCAAGATCGAGCACAGCAAAGAAGGCCAGGGCTGGTTCTTCTACGGCACGGCCTTCGTCGCGCCGCTGTCGCTGTTCGGCCTCGGCATGATCCGCATCCAGCTGCGCCGGAAGAACAAGGGGACCGTACGATGAACCGCATGAACCTGAGCGCCGCGATCTACGGCGGCCTGCTCGCGGTCCTGCTCGGTGGGGCCTGGCTCAAGTACACGGCCGAGCCCGCGTTGGAGCTCGACGGCAAGGTGATCTTGCTCCAGGGCACCGAAGACGAGCTCGAGCGCCTGACCTGGCTCGCCGAAAAGAAGGACCAGGCCGTCATGGTCAAGAAGACCGACGCCGCCGGCGACTACTGGGAGGTCACCTACACCAAGTGGACCGAAAAGAAGGCGCCCAAGGTCGAGCCCCCGCCGACCGAGCAGCCCGCGCCCAGCACGACCGAGGCCCCCGCCGGACCGAGCCCCGCCGCGCCCGCCGATCCCGCGGCCCCCGCCGATCCTGCGGCCCCCGCGGCAGCGACGCCGGCCGCAGAGCCGACGCCCGAGCCCGAGCCCGAGCCCGAGTACGAGGAGTCCGTCCAGGTCTACAAGGCCGGCGAAGAGGCAGGCAAGCTGATCAAGAGCCTGTCGCCGATGCTGGCCATCCGCAAGCTGTCCTCGCTCGACGCCGAGAAGATGGAGACCACCGGCCTCGACAAGCCCGTCGAGTTCTTGGAGATCACCCGCAAGGGCAAGACCATCAAGCTCGAGGTGGGCGGCGAGGTCTACGGCACGCGCGACCGCTACGTGCGCGACACGAGCACCCAGGAGATCTTCCTGGTGGACGACGAGCTGCTGCGGCCCCTCAAGTACGCCCGCACCCGCCTGCCCGACCGCACCCTGTGGAGCATCGCCCCGCAGGACATCACCAAGGTGGCGATCACCGGCAAGACGGCCACGGTCGAGGTGGTCCAAAAGAACGCCCAGGACGCCGAAAAGGCCGCATGGGTGAGGGCCGATAAGCCCGACGAGGCCGACGAGCAGCTCAAGACCTGGATGGACAAGGCGCTCAAGCTGAAGAGCACCAGCTACGCCAGCACCGAGGACAGCTTTGACGGCCTGGAGCTGAAGTTCTCGATGCTCCTCACCGACAAGAAGGGCAAGACCGAGACCTTTGAGGTGCACGCCAAGCCCGACGGCAGCGGCGACTGGTGGGGCAAAAGTGAGCACACCCGCGGCTGGGTGAAGCTGCTCAAGGGCCCCACCTCCTCGCTGCACGAAGACGTGGCGAACATCGCCGCCGACTGAGCCGACGCAGATCCCCATCGCGCTGGCGAGGCGCCGCTCCCTCCCCAGGGGGGGGCGTCCTGGTTTTTGGGCGCGGGTTCAGGGGCTTAGAGGCGCCCCGTCTGGCGCGCCCAGGCCAAGCACTGCGCCACGCCCTGCTCGATCGGCTGGGGCGCATAGCCGAGGGCCGCGGTCGCAGCGGCGCTGGAGTAGGCGCGGTTGGCCGAGACGACGGCGCTCTGGGCCCGCGACATGGCGGGCTCGGCCCCGGAGCGGGCGGCGAGGAGCTCCATCACCGCGCCGATCAGCCACATGGCCGGCTGTGGCGCCGTCACCCGAGGGGGGCCGCCGCCCGTCACCGCCGCGATGCGGGCGAAGAGCGCGCGCCAGGGCCCCGCAAAGCCGCCGAGGATGTAGGCGCGCCCCGGCTCGCCGCGGGTGAGCGCCGCGAGGTGGGCCTCTGCCACGTCGTCGACGTTGGCCGCCGTGATCTGGCCGCTGGGGGCGAACCAGCCACCCCCGCGCAGCACCCGACGCACGACCCGCAGGCCGTTCTCGTGCACATCGCCGCCGCCGAGCATGACCCCCGGGCAGAGCGCCACCGCCTCGATGCCCTCGGCCGCCAGCACCTGCGCGTGCGCCGCGTGCTTGGTGTCAAAGTAGGCGAAGCCGAGGCCGCCCCAGTCCCAGGCGCAGCCCTCGTCGCCCAGCGCGGTCCCCGGCGCCCGCCCGATCGCGGCGATGGAGCTAGAGAAGACGAAGCGGCGCACCCCCGCGGCGCGGGCGGCGCGCAGCAGGCTCGCCGTGCCCTCGACGTTGACCGCCTGGAGGGCGGCCCGGTCTTGGGGTCGGTAGGACACGAGGCCGGCGCTGTGGATCACCGCATCGACCCCCGCGACCGCCCGGGCCAGGGAGCTGGGCTCGGTGACGTCGCCGTCCACCAGCTCGACCCCGGCCGCGGCCAGAGCAGCGGCGCGGCCGCGATCGCGCACGAGGCAGCGCAGCCGTAGGCCACGCTGCTCCCCCAAGCGGACCACCGCCGCCCCCAGCTGTCCGGTCGCGCCGGTCACGAGCACCTTCATCCTCGGCCGATAACCGACCCAGCCGGCCAGGCGTCCACCCGCGCCAGACCCGATAGTCGGGCGGCCACAGGAGCCCACCATGACCCCGTCCGACGCCCCAGCCCCCGCGCCCGAGGCCGCGCTCGACCGCGTCCGCAGCCTGCTGCTCCAGCTCCAAACCGACGTGATTGACGCCATTGACAGCGTGGAGCGGGCCGCGGGGAGCAGCGTCGCGGTGGTCCGCGAGCACCACGCCCTCGGCGAGCGGGGCGAGAGCCGGCCGGCGGTGCTCACCGGCGGGCTGCAGATCGAGAAGGCCGCGGTGAACTTCTCGGCATCGCATGGCCACGCCCTGCCCCCGGCGGCCACCGCGCGCCGGCCCGAGCTGGCAGGGCAGCCCTTCACCGCCCTCGCCACCTCGCTCATCATCCACCCGCGCAACCCCTGGGCGCCGACCACCCACCTGAACTTGCGGTACTTCTCCACCCGGCCGGCGTCCGGTCCGCCCACCTGGTGGTTCGGCGGCGGCTTTGACCTCACGCCCAGCTACGGCTTCGTCGAAGACTGCCGCCTTTGGCACGAGGCGGCGCGCGCGGCGGCCGGCGACGACGACACCTACGTCGAGCTCAAAGACTGGTGCGACCGCTACTTTACGCTGCCGCACCGCGGCGAGACCCGCGGCGTCGGCGGGCTGTTCTTCGACGACTGGATCCGCGGGGGCTGGGAGCCGAGCTTCGCCCTGGCCGAGCGGGTCGCCCAGGGCTTCTTGCCGGCCTACACCGCGATCTTGGCCCGGCGCCTGCCGATGGCCTACGGCGAGCGCGAGCGCGACTGGCAGCTCCACCGCCGCGGCCGCTACGTCGAGTTCAACCTGCTGCAAGACCGAGGCACCCTCTACGGCCTCCAGTCCGGGCGGCGGGTCGAGTCGGTGCTCGCCAGCATGCCGCCCCTCGTGGCCTGGACCTACCAGCACACGCCCCCCGAGGACGGCCCAGAGGCCGCCTTGGTGCCGGAGTTTCTCCGCCCGCGGGACTGGCTCCAGCTCGGCGCGCGGCCCCAGCCCGAGGGCGCAGCGGCGACCGCTCAGGGCTCGTAGGCGCCGACCGAGGCCGTGGGGCTGCTGGTGCCGCTAAACGTGCTGAGCACCTCCACCCGGATGCGCCCGTCGCCGCCATAGCCGCCCGAGGCCGGAGTGCTGGTCCCCGAGCAGCAGTTCTGCAGGGCGGTGCCGCCGCTGCCGCCGAGCGCCCGGAGGGTCCCGCTCACGGTCACCGAAGGGGCGACCAAGAGCACCTGGCCGCCGGCCCCGCCGCCGCCGCCGCCCGGCTCAC
>CANHON010000195.1 GCA_947462115.1 Deltaproteobacteria bacterium
CGCCCCGCCGAACGAGCGTGCTGCACGCTAGTTTGAGCGGCGCTCAACCAGCCGGCGCGCCGCCGCCCGCCGCACAGTCGGCGCCCGCCGCCCCGAGATCGAAGACCGGCGCGTAGTACAGCCGATCGACGGCCACCGGCAGCGGATCGCCGGCCGGCAGCCCGCAGCGCAGCACGGCCCCGACCTCGCAGAAGCCAGCGAACCAACCGGGCGAGTCGCCGTGGGTCGCCGCGAGCGCCTCGCACCAGCCCGGCGCGCCGCCGGACAGCTCGTAGCACAGCCCCGCCGCTTCCAAGGAGCAGCTCTCCGGGCCCGGCGGGGGCGCGCCGGTGTCGCCGCCGTCGGTTTCGCCGTCGCCGGTCGCCCCGCCGCTGTCGGGCGCCTCCGGCTCGACCGGGTCCACCGGCGCGGTCAGGACGGTGCCTGCGGTGGTGGGGGGCGCTGCGAAGTCATCGACCAGGCCGTCATTTTCGGCTGAGCAGCCAAGGATGACCAAGACGAGCAGCGGCGGGGCGGCCCAAGGCGACCAGCCTTGGCCCAAGCGGCGGGGCATGCGGGGCTCCAGCGCCCCCACGCGCGCGGGGGCCAGCCCCCTCCAGGACGGACCGCCCGGCGGCCCCCATGAGCCCTCGGCTTAGGGGAAGAAGCCCACGTAGCTGCTGAGCTCGCGCAGCTCCATCAGCTCGCCCGCGGTGGTGAAGTCTTCGGTGTAGACGAGGCCCAAGCCCTCGACGAAGTAGGACACCTGGTTGCCCTCCCGGGCGAGGTCTCCGCCGGAGTTGTCGGTGATGGTGTAGGCGGTTCGCACCTCGAGCGCCATGAAGGTGCCCGCCACCACGCTAATGTCGGCGATGCCCGTGACCTCGGAGCTGGCGTCGATGGTCCAGTCGCCGAGGCCAGCCGAGTCGGCAGCGTCGTAGTGGTTCTCCCAGGTCGCGCCCACGGTGAGGCCGGCCGGCGCCAGCAGCTCGACCCGCGGGCCGCTGTAGGCGACCGTGCCGATGGCGAAGCCAAAAGCGCTGCCATCCCAGCCGCGCAGCGAGACCAGGCCGCCCTCGCAGGACCGATCTTCGAGCACCTCGTAGGTGGTGCCGCTGGTATCGGTCAGCGTGCGCCGCAGGTCGGCGGCCCCCGAGGCGGGGTCCCAGGCCTCGAGCACCGCGAGCTCGGTGAACTCAGCGCCGCTCTGCGAGGTCATCGTGTAGCTGCGGCTGTTGCCGGGGCCGTTCTCGAGCGGGAAGTAGGCGTTGCAGTAGCCGCCCTCATCCGGCGCGCCGTCGCAATTGTTGTCCAGGCCGTCAATCAGGTCTGGGGCGCCGGGGTAGACGCTGGGGTCGGCGTCGTCGCAGTCGGCCCCATCGGTGCACGCGAGGCCGTCCACGCCGTCGCCGTCGCAGTCGCAGTCCGCGCTCCCGCTGCGGCAGTCGTTGTCCACGCCGTCGTAGCAGACCTCCGGCACCCCGGGGTTGATGGCGGGATCGGCGTCGTCGCAGTCGCCGCGCTCCACCGACCAGCCGTCGCCGTCGGTGTCGGTCTCGGGGTCGGCGTCGGCATCGGCGTCACTGTCGGCGTCCGCGTCGCTGTCCGCGTCGCTGTCCGCGTCGCTGTCGGCGTCCGCGTCGCTGTCGGCGTCCGCGTCGCTGTCCGCATCGCTGTCGGCGTCCGCGTCGGCCTCCTCGCCCGTGTCCACCTCGTCGTCTTTGAAGGTGCCGACGCTGCTCCCGCAGCCAGTGGCCACCACCATCAGGCCGACGCGCCCCGCCCAATTCCAGCCCCGTGCTCCGCCCATGCGCCCTCCGTTGGGGGCCAGCGCCCCGACCGAGCGGGCATAACCAGCGCGCAGGCAGCGGCGCGACGCGCGCTCAGCCGACGAGGCGGGCGCTGGCGCCGAGGGCGTCCGGCACGAAGCGCTGCAGCACCGGGTCAATCTCGCTGCGGCGCACCGGCTTGGTGAGGCACTCATCGGTGCCGAGCTCGCGCAGCCGGGACCGCACCACCGGGGTGAGGTGGCCGCTCTGCACCACGATGCCGACGCCCTCAAAGTCGGGGTCGGCGCGCACGCGGCGGCAGACCTCAAAGCCGTCGAGGCCGGGCATCACGAGGTCGAGGAGCACGAGGTGGGGCCGGAAGGAGTAGAGCAGGGCCCCGGCCGCAAAACCGTCGGCGGCGGTGCGGATCTCGACGCGGGGCGCCAAGGTCTGCAGCATGCGCTCCAGGGACTTGACGTGAAGGGCGTCGTCATCGACGATCGCGACGCGGGTGCGGACCTCAAAGAGGTCATCGGGCACCTCCATGCCGCGGCTCTTCATGAAGCGGAGCAGCTCTTCGCGCTGGATGCGGCGCCGGCCGCCGCCGGTCTGGTACCCGGGGAGCACCCCCGAGTCGACCCAACGTAGGACAGTGCGGGGCGTCACGTTGCAGTAACGGGCCACATCGTGCGTGCTCATGATCTCCATCGATCTTCCCCGATTGCTGGGTTTTTGGGACACCCAGCGCGACCAATTGCCCCGCTCCAGCCGAATCACTGCATCGCCGGGCTCACCGACGCGCTGCCCTGATCTACGCTCGGAGGAGAGGACCTCTTGGTGATTGGTTCGCCGCGGCCACAGCTTAGCGCGTCGGCTCTGACGCCTGGGGCGGAATCTTCTGCCCCGCGCATACATTCACGTTTCATCGCGCGCCGTCTTTATGAAAACGGCCCAATCAGCGTGATCCTCGCGCAGCTCTCATGCGACGCTCATCGTCGAGAGGGGCATCGCTCATGCTGCGCTCATGCTCCGCGGCGCCGCCAGACCGGCCAGAGCAGACCCAAATGGGCCACCCGAGCGCCCCCGGCAGCGTCCCCGGCAACGTCGGAATTAGAGGCCCAGCACGGTCCAGCGCAGGCCGGCGGGCACGAGGCGCACCCCGGAGCCCTGCACCCAGACGGTGCCGCCCGAGGGGAGCCGCCGCAGGGGGCTCAGGTCGAAGACGCCGGTGCAGCCGCTGAGCACCAGCGCGCGCAGGCTGCGGATGGCGCAGAGCGGGCCGAGGTCAGTGATGCCGGTGCAGCCGCTGAGCACCAGCGCGTGCAGGCTGTCGAGGCCCGCCAGGGCTTCGAGGTCCACCACGCGCGTGCCGCTGAGGTCGAGCCAGCGCAGCTCGTGCGAAGAGCGGAGCGGCGCCAGCTCCTTGACTTGCACACAGCCCCGCAGGTCGGCCCAACGTAAGCTCGGCAGCTCGCCCAGCGCGTCGATGCGCCCCACGCCCACGCAGTCCCGCAGGTCGATGCGCGACAACAGCTTCATGCCAGCGAGGGGCGAAATGTCGCGCAGCACGCCGTTCCCGGAGAGGTCGAGGCCGGGCAGGTCTGGCTCGCCCCGCAGCGGCTCGATGTTCCGGGCCCACCGCGGCACCCGTCCGCGCTCCCGCGCCCAGCGCGCCACCGCCTCGTCGGTCAGGTGCTCGGCGGCCTCCCGGGCCCGGGCGCTGATGGGCACCCCCGCCGATCCGTCCGCCAGCGCGGCGGCCAAGGGGCCCAGATCGTTGAGCTCGGTGAGCGTCCGGCTGCGCCGCCGACCGAGGAGCTGGTGCAGCACGCGCTCCGTCAGCCCCTCGCGGGTGCCGAGCACCGTGAACAGCTCGCGCAGATCTTGGTCGCTGGTCGCGGTGCGGCTCCAGTTTTTGACGGTCTCCAGCGCGGCTTGGGCCAGCCGCTCGCCGTCGGCGCGGCCGTCCGCCTCGATGACGAGGTCGGCGGCGACCTGCACCGCCGCGAGGAAGCGCTGCTGATCGGCGCGCACGAAGCCGAGCCCGCCGCCCCGGGCCACCAGCACCCCGGGCCGATGGCTGGCCCCAAAAACGAAGCGGGCCGCGACCTCCGCGCCCGGATCGGGCAAGCCGAGGGCCACTTGGGCGCTGCGGAGCAGGTAGGTCGCCTGCTCGTAGGAGATGGGCGGCGTGCGGACCCGGGCCTCCAGGCTGGGGGGCGCGCCGGCGCGGATCCAGGCCTGCCAGCTCGCCGCCCGCTCGGCCTCGGCGGCCCGCGCCATCGCCTCCACCCAGGCTTGGCGGGCAGCAACTGGGACGAGGTGAGCGTCTGGCACGTTATTGAGGACGGTCAGCCAGCCAGCGACCAGCCAGTCGTGCAGCTCGGCCCGGTCGGTGGGCAGGCCGCCCCGGGCGCTCGCCACCACGCACAGCAGCGCCAACATGGCCGGGGAGGCCGCCAAGCGCCGCGCCGCGCTGTCCCCGGCGATGGCGGCGAACAGGGCCTCGGCCCGGGGGCCCGCCTCCTCGGCCGGCGAGGCCAGCGCCTGCCACCGCTGGGTGAAGGCCCGCACCTGAACCTCCCCGAAGGGCTGCAGATACCAAACGGAGAGCTCCGGCTCTGGCCCCATCGGGAGGGCGCTGAGGCTCGCGGGCAGATCGTCGGGCTCGCGCAGGCTGTCGAGGGGCGGCAGGACGTCCTCGCTGCCGGGCTCGGCGGTGATGAGCCACGAGCAGCTCGGCGCCCGCCACACCCCGTCGAGGATGGCCTCCTTGAGGGCGTCTTGGAGCTCCGGATCGTCGATGGAGTCGAGGTCATCGACCACAAAAAGCGCTTGGCCGAGCGAGAGCAGCTCGGGCAGCACCTCTTCGATGCCGGCCGTCCAGAAGGGCAGGCCCTCGAGCCGGGCGAGCAGGGCGTCGAGGGTGCGCACGCTCGGGTCGAGCTCCAGCGCCCGCAGCGGGATCACGATCGGCACCAGCAGGCCCAGGCGATCGGTGACCGGGTTGCGCGAGGGGTCGGTCAGCGCGTGCACGAGCCAGGAGACGAGCGTGGTGCGCCCGCTGCCGGGCTCCGCGAGAATAGCGACATGTAGACTATTCTCAAGAACGTCGAGGAGATCGCTGCTGCCCTCCGCCGGCACGGGACCCAGCGCCGGCACCGGCCCGAGGCGCGGAGGCACGAAAAGGGCCTCCAGCGGAACACCTTGGCGGGGGTCGCCCTCGGGGCTGGGCAAGGGGAGCGCGCCGTGGGTCTGCCGAAGCCAGGCGAGGCTGCGGATGAGGCAGCCGAAGGTCCAAGGGTTTACGAACGCGGATGGGTCCGGTCGAACCGGCTGAATCCGGGCCCGCGGCGGGGTGTTGGCGGGCGGCGTGGAGCGGGGCAAGGCGGCCTCGAGGAGCGCCCAGGTTCAGGGCAGCCCGATGAACATAGCCACCTCCGCCGGTCTACGACCAAGGCCGGGGCCTCGGCCGCGCTGCCGGGCCATCCTAGGCGCCGCGTTGACAAAGGGAGGCCCCCATCGGCCGTTGGCTGCGGTAGGCTCAGCCGACCCTTTGGAGACCGCATGCACGCACGATCCGCCGCCCGTCAGGCCTCGCTCGCCGCCACGCTGACCTTCGCCGCGCTCGCGGCGAGCCCCGCCGCCGCCCAAGAGGCGCCGCCGGTCGTCAACGGGATCACCACCACCGACTACGACCAGGTCGGCGTGCTGGTCGCCTGCACCAGCGATGGCTGCTGGGACTTCTGCTCGGCCACCTACATCGCCGATGGCTGGTCCCTCACCGCCGCCCACTGCGTGGTCGCCCTCGACGAGGCGGTCCGGTACTACGGCGCCACCCCCTACTTTGGCGTGGGCGGCACGGTCGACACCCTCGACGACTACAAAGAGATCGTGGACTGGACGGGGCACCCCTCCTACAGCGACCGCACCCTCGCCAATGACATCGGCATCCTGGAGCTGGACAGCGCCTTCTCCTGGCTGAGCCCGATGCCGCTGCGCACCGACTCGCCCTCGTCCATCGGCTCGTCCAGCTTCCGCTACGTCGGCTACGGCGTCACCTCCGACTCTCGGTCGGACTCTGGCACCAAGCGCTACGGCGACATCCCCCTCGACAGCTACGATGACCAGTTCATCTACGCCTACGACACCTCCGGTCGGGTCAACGTCTGCTTCGGTGACTCCGGCGGCGCGGGCATGGAGCCGGTTGGCGGCGGCTATCTTTTGGGCGTGGTCAACAGCTTCGTCGCCCCCAACTGCGTCGGTGGCTACACCGGCGGCACCCGGGTCGACATCTACCTCGACTGGATCGAGGGCTTCACCGCCACCAGCGGCGGCAGCACCGGCGGCTCCACGGGCGGCGGCAGCACCGGTGGCGGCAGCACCGGCGGCGGCAGCGGCGGCGGCTCCACCGGCGGCGGCTCCACCGGCGGCGGCTCGACGGGCGGCTCCACCGACGGCTCGACCGACGGCTCGAGCGACGGCTCCGGCGACGGCTCCGGCTCGGACGGCGCGGCCGACGGCGGGACGGGCGAGACCACCGACGGCACCGGCGAGGCCGACGTGAGCTTCGGCGACTCCGAGGCGGTCGAGTACGAAGACACCGACAAGGGCGTGGGCGGCTGCAGCCACTCCGGCAAGGGCGCGCCCTTGGCCCTGCTGGCCTTCATGGGCGCCCTGGGCCTGAGCCGCCGCCGCGAGGGCTGAGCCAGCTCGGCGCCCAGCCGGCGACCGATCGGGTCACCGCCGGCTGCCAGCGGGCGCTCACTTCTGCCCGTCGTCCCGAAGGCTCGGGTCGCACAGCATCATCCACACCGAGCTGCTGCCGTCTTCGAGCACGAGGCGGGCGTGGCGGCTCGGCGGCGGGTCTTGGGCCGCGGTCTGCAAGAAGGGCTGGGTGTTGAGCTCCAGCCGGCACACCAGCCACTCGACCTTGGCCGCCGACAGGCCGCGCTCCAGCGACTCCCGACAGCCGGAGCGCCGCCGACGGGTGCCCGTCCAGCAGGTGTCCTGAACGCTCTGCAGGGCGAAGCGCTCCCACTCCAGCTCCACCGAGCGCTCTTTGGCGCGCCGGGTCTCCATCGAGGCCGACGCGCGGGCGGCCTCGGCCTCGGCCACCCCGAGGTTGGCGGTGTCGAGGGCGCGGGCGAGGCGGCGCTTCTCGCGATCCACCGCGTCGAGCTGGGCCATGGCCTCGGCGAGCTTGCGGTCCGACTCGCGCAGGCTGGCCTGCTGCACGTCAATCTCGTCGCGCAGCTTGCGGATCTCGAGCAGCATGGGGTTGTTCTTGTCGTTGGGGTCGCGGCTGGCCGTGAGCACCGACTCGGCGCCGGACAGCCGCGCCTTCTGCAGCTCCAAGCGCACGTCGGCCTCGCGCAGCCGCTCCCGCTCGGCGAAGTTGGCCTCGACCTGCTGGAGCTGCTGGCGGTGGGTCTCGAGCAGCTCGTCCTTCTCGGCGCGCCAGCGGCGCTGCTCGGCGATGCGCTCCTCGAGCATGTCCTGGCGGACCCCGTCGTAGGTGGCCCGCTCCGCTTCGATGAGGTCCCGCTGGCGGCTCATCTCCAGGCCCATCCAGCCGGCGGCCGACCAGCCAGCCACGGCGAGCACCAGCAAAACCCCAGGCAAAAACCAGCCCCTTCGTGGAGCGGAGGCGCTGGGGACGAGCGGAGGCGCGGCGCGGCTCAAGGGACCCTCGGTGGTGCGCGCGCCTATGCAGCGGCGGGGTCCGGGGCCAGGGCTGCCCGGTGCCGACGCCGGGCCAGCCGCAGGATAGCGCCGCCTCGGCCGGCGAGGCCCCCGACCGCGGAGCGCGAGATGTCCGACTTTATCCCAGCCCACGATGTTTTCGAAGCGACGGGCAGCGCCACCCCGCCCAGCCGCACCGCCCTGCTGTGCCACGGGATCTTGGGCAACCGCAACAACTGGCGCACCTTCGCCCGGGCCCTGGTCCAGCGTCGGCCGGAGCTGCGCGTGATCACCGTGGATCTGCGCAACCACGGCGACTCCACCGGCGCGCCGCCGCCCCACACCCTCGCCGCCTGCGCCACCGACCTGCGGGCCCTGGAGCGCCACCTCGGCCTGCGCGCGGAGGTGCTCATCGGCCACTCCTTCGGCGGAAAGGTGGTGCTGGAGGCCGCCCGCGCGGCCACCACCGCCGGGAGCCCGGGCCCCCTCACCGTCTTCGTGCTCGACGCCACGCCGACCGCCGGCGAGCCGGGCCGCGAGGCCGATCTGGAGGTGAGCGGGGTCATGCGCTGCCTGCGCGCGGTGCCCCAGCCGCTGGCCGATCGCCAAGCGGTGGTCGCGCCGCTCGTGGCCCAGGGGATCTCGCTGACCTTGGCCCGGTGGATGACCACCAACCTCGGGCGCGGCCCCGACGGCTGGCGCTGGCGCTTCGACATTGACGCCTGCGAGCAGATGCTCGGCGACTACTTCACCGCCGACTACATGGACTTCATCGCCACGCCCCGCGCGGACCTGCAAGTGCACCTGCTCCGCGCCGCCCGGAGCGACCGCTGGAGCCCCGCGCTCCTCCGCGCGCTCGAGGCCCTCCCGGCCGGCGCGCCCGCCCAGCTCCACCTGCTGCCCGATGCCGGCCACTGGGTCCACGCCGACAACCCG
>CANHON010000196.1 GCA_947462115.1 Deltaproteobacteria bacterium
CCGTCGGCGACCGGAGCCTGAGCCCGACCCGGCCGCGCGCCCGAGACCCCTGGGGCCCCGGGCGCGCGCCGCTTCAGGGCTGCAGCTCGACGGCGTCCAGCGAGGCGGCCTGCGCCCACCCGAGCTCGCTGAGCTGCACCTCGAGCTCGGCGGTGCTCACCACGTCCGCGCCGGCCATGCCGTCCCGGTTGACGAAGCCGCCGGCCGCGATGTGCGGGCCGACGCTGCTCCCGGACAAGCTCGCGGTGAGCGGGCCGGTCGCGTTGCTGGGCAAGGTCGGGTCCGCCGGCCCGCCGAAGGGGATGAAGCCAAAGGGGCTGGTGGCGATGCCCGAGCCGGTGATCACCTGCGGCTGGAGCGGCACGAAGCCGAAGGGGCTGGTGGCGATGCCCGAGCCGGTGATCTCGGCGAAGAGGGTCGGGAGGGCCCCCGCCGCCGCGCCGTCGATGGGCGCCGGCGCGCCGCCGAGCTGGGCGGAGATCCAGGCCGGGGTGGCGATCACGCCGAAGGGGCTGGTGGAGACGCCCGAGCCGGTGTTGACCACCGAGTAGCCGGCGGCGAGGGGGCCGACGCCCGCGACGTGCCCGGCCGACCAGTAGCTGCCGAGCGCGTACTCGGTCCCCGGGCGCGCCAGATCGATCTGACGGATGGCCTCGTCGATGGCGCTGTTCATCGCCAGGGCGGAGCGCGTGGGCTCGACCCGGCCGCCGGCGCCGACGACGCCGTGCACTTGCACCTGCCACAGGCTCGCGCTGGAGGCGCTGCGCCCCAAGGCCACGGCCGTCGCTTGGCAAGCGCCGTTGACGTCAGTGGTGCAGCCCACGTAGGCGGTCTCGCCGTCGGCCCAGAGCTGGATCCGCACCGGCCGGCCCACCCGCGGCTGCATCGCCGCGTCCCGCACGATCACCCAAACCGACGGCAGGGCCATCGTCCCCGACGCGACGAGCACCGGCGTGATCGCCACATAGGTCCAGGGCGTCGAGACGCGGTCGCCGCGCATCTTGCCCTGCTGGGTGTCGATCGACGGCCAGGGCCCGCGCTTGGTGCCGATCATGAGGTGCGTGCGTCGGTCGACGCCAACGGTGTTCCCATCGGCGAGGCGAATGCGCAGCTCGCTGGGGTGCGCGCCATCGGCGAGCAGCGCGGCGGCCATGCCGGTGGCCACCGCGGCGGCCTGCGAGGTGCCGGCCATGAACCACAGGCCGAGGGCGCCGGGCTCACCGTGCCGGATCGTCTCGCCGAGCAGGCCGTCGGGGTAGCCGTCCGGGCGGTCGCTCTCGCCGATGAAGTCCCGGTCGAGCATGCCGCCGGGGCACAGCAGCGTGACGCCGCCGTCGAAGTTGCTGTAGGGCGTGCGGCCGGAGTCGAGGGTGGCCGGGGCGGTCATGCCCGAGGCCGCGACGCTCACCACCAGCGGGCTCGCGGCGGGCCAGGTGCGGTTGTTGCCGCCCTCGTTGCCGGCCGCGGCGATGATCAGCTGCTCGGCGTCGTGCAGCGCCTCGAGCACCTCGAGCAGGGCCGCGCTCGGCCGGTAGCCGGAGGGGAAGGACAAGCTGAGGTTGACGATGTCGGCGTCATTGTCGTAGGCGTGCCACAGCCCTTCGATGAGCGCGAGCTCGGTGCCCTCGTTGTTGGCGTCGAGCACCTTGATCGGCATCAGGCTGACGCCGGGCGCGCCGCCCATCACCTGGCCATCCGAGGCGATCAAGCTCGCGATGTGGGTGCCGTGCTGGTGGTCGTCGAGGGCGTAGGGGTCGTCGTTGATGAAGTCCCAGGCGGCGACGATGCGGGAGCCGGCGAGGCTGGGCGCCGCTTGGTGCTGCTGGCCGTCGTGGCTCATCGTGGCGTAGGCCACGCCGGTGTCGAGCACCGCCACCACGACCTCGGCGTGGGCGGAGTCCCGCAGCTGGCGGCTGTCGTCGTCCGCGCCGACTTTTCGGTGGTGCCACTGGTAGGGGAAGGCGGCGGCCTGCTCGTCCGAGGCGCCCAGCACCCGCCCCATCGGGCTCACCGTGCGGACGCGGGGATCGGCGCGGAGGGCGGCGAGGGCGGCGACCGGGTCCAGGCCCGCGGGGAGGCCGAGCGAGGCGTAGCCGCTGCGGCCGGCCGGGCGGAGCACGCGGAGGCCGAGGTCACCGGCGAGCTGCTCGAGATCGGCGTCCGGCAGCACGCGGACCATCACCTGATCGGCGCGCCAGACGCTGCCGAAGGTGGCCGGCGGTCCCGAGGACGCGGCCGGGCGGGGGGCCGACGCGGACCGTGCCCCGCGGTCGGCGGGCGTGGACGCGGCGTGGGGGCGGCCGGCGTGGGGCCTCGGCTCGAGACCAGCGCCCTCCGGCCCGAGCCACCAAGCAGCTCCGGCCACCAAGCCCATGAGGGCCGCGCCGCGCAGTCTGGGGTTGTTGCTCATCCAAGCACCTCGGGTCGGGATCGGGGCTTCACCGTGCTCAGGGGACGGATCGCCAGCCGCGGCCCGTGAGGGGCAGGCCGCTGCCCGGTCGGGCAGACTCGACCTGAAGATCCACTCGACCTGGAGCCCCCATGCCCGCCGCCCTGCCGCTTCGCCTCCCCGCCGCCCGCGCCCACCTCCTCGTTGGGATTGGTTTGGTGGTCGGTATTTTGGGCTGCTCGCCCGTCAAGATCGAGGACACGCCGGGCGGCGGCGCGGACGGGGCCTCAGACGGAGGTGCGGACGGAGGTGCGGACGGCGCCTCGGATGGCGCGGGGGACGGCACCTCGGATGGCGCGGGGGACGGCGCGGCGGACGGCGGGGGCGGCGACGGCGGGGGCGCGGGCGGCGATCTGTCGGCCTGCTCCGGCGGCGGCGCGGCCACCGATGTCTCGGGCTTGTCGATCGTGGACGGCGTGCTGGCCGTTGATGTGGGCTACAGCGGCGGCTGCGAGGAGCACTTCTTGACGGTGTGCTGGCCGGCGGGCGACTTCAGCGGCAGCCCGCCGACCGCCGCCTTGGAGCTGCTGCATGAGGGCATCCCCGACCCTTGTGAGGCCTACGCCTTCGAGACCCTGCGGGTGGACCTCGCGCCGCTGCGGGCGCGCTACCTCGAGGCCACCGGCGGGGCCGGCGGTCCCGCGCAGATCACGCTGGCGGGCCTGAGCGTGAGCCTGACCGTCGAGGCGGAGTGATCCGGGGAGCGCCGGATCCGCGCGGAGGCGGGGGCCGAGGCGGCCGCGGCGGCGGAGCCCTCGGCACGAGCGGGGCCTTCGGCGGGCGGCGCGGGGGCGGGCGCGCCCACGGGAACGACGCGCCTTGGCCTGGGCTTTGCACGTGCCCAGGCGGCGACAATGGACTAATCGGGGGCCGTCCACCGGACAGAGGCCCGCGGGGCGCTTTGCCGTGCAGGCGGCGGGCGGGCGGCCGATGCGGGGGGCTGAGCTGCGCCCCTCGGCGCGGCTTCGGGGCCGGCGGGCCTTGAGAAACGTGCAGGAGATCGGGCCCAGATGCAGAGCGAGCGACCGCAGTTCATCGTCCCCGCCGGCGTACAGCTTGAAGCGGGCCCCGACGGCCTCTCCCTGCGGTTCGCTGGCGACGTCGTGCTCGACGCCGCTCTGGGCCTCAAGCTCCGCCGGGTCGAGTCCACCGGGGGCGATGTGACGCTGTCGGCGGCCCTCGGCAGCAGCGAGATCGGCGAGATCAGCGCGCTGCAGGGCAAGGTCCACGCCAAGGCCGATCTGCGGGCCGGGCGGGTGCTCGCCAGCGAGGTGCACGTGCGCGGCGCCTTCTCGGGCGAGGCGGTGTCGGCGCGCAGCCTGCGGCTGGACGGGCCGGTGCGCTGCGAGCGCCTGCTGGCCTCGGCCGGGCCGCTGGTCCTCGGCGCCAGCGCGGACATCTCCGGCGAGGTGGTGGCCGAGGCCGGCGACATCCTCGCGGCCGGCCCGCTGCGGTCGCCGAGCGTGCGGGCCTCGGGCCGGGTGACCCTGCGGGGCGCGGCTGAGCTCGGGCTGCTCCAGGCGGGCGGCGAGGTGCTGGCCCAGGCCGAGCTCCGGGCCGACGCGATCGAGGCCGGCCAGAGCGTGGAGTGCCTCGACAAGCTCGAAGCGCGGGTGGTGCGGGCCGAGACCGTCCGCTTGATGGGCCCGCGCACCGAGCTCAAGATGGTGCAGGCGCGCTCGTCGATCTCGGTCGGGCCCGGCCGGGTCACCGCCGACGTCTTTATCGCCCCCGTCGTTGATCTCGCGCCCCGCGCCTCGGGCCGGGTGACGGTCATCGAGAGCCACAACGAGCTCGGGCCCTGCGCGGTCAGCGGCAAGCTGCGGCTGAGCGAGCTCGCTTCGCTGATCGGCGACGTGGACGCCTTTTTGGCGGAGCGCGGCCTGAGCCGCCTCGCAGAGGGCGAGTGGTCGCCGCCCGCTGCGCCCCGGGGCGCCCCAGTGGAGCTCTCGGAGGCCCACTTCCCGGAGCTCCCCGTGCCTTCGGCGGCGCCGGTGGCCGCACCTTCGCCCGCGCCCGCGCCGCCCGAGCCGTGGGCGCCGCCGGTGGCCCCGCCCGCCCCGGCCGCCGTCGCAGGGAGCGCCGCCGGAGGAAGCGAGGAGAGCCTCGAGGACATCCTCGCGGCCTACCCGAGCGCCGCCGCCGCGCTCCAGCCTGAGCCGCCGGCCGCCGCCGGCGCCGACCCTGAGCCGGTGGACGACATCGGCTGGTGGGACGAGGAGAGCACCGGCGAGGCCGAGCTGGCCCCACTCGCCCAGGACGCCCCCAGCCACGCGGATGCCAGCCTTGGGGGCCCCGGCGAGGACCCGCATGGCGAGGACACCTCGAGCGAGGACCACGCGAGCGGGGATGACCTGAACCTCGACGACCTGAACCTCGATGACCTCAACTTTGACGCGCTGAGCCCGGCGGCCGCCGTGGCGCCCGAGGCCCAGCCCGAGCCCGCGGCTGTTGCGGACAATGGCTCGTCCGACGTTGTTTTCGATGAGGACGCTCAGGACCTCGACGCCTCGCTGCTCATGGGCGACGAGGGCTGGGACGCGGGCGAGGCCGAGCCCGAGGGGGCGCCGGTGGTCGCCGCTTCGTCGGCGCCCGTGCTGGGGGAGCCCGACGATGGCCTCGTGGCCGACACCCTCGTGGGCCCCTTGGCCGGCATGGGCGGCCTGCTGGCCGCGGCGATGGGCGTCGGCGCCCTGCCGATCGATCCGGACGAGGGCAGCGGGGGCGTTGGGGGCAGCGAGCCCTTCGGCGGGGAGGCCCTGACGGGCGAGCTCCAGCTGCCCGATCTCGGTGACATCAGCGAGATGGACGAGGAGACCCTGCTCCGCAAGCTGATCGAGTCGCCCATCCCGGGCCTGCCGCAGCCGCAGCCCCGGGTCGCGGCCCCGCCGCCGGCGCCGCTGCCCGAAGATCCGCAGCTGCAGGCTGACTTCGCCGCGGTGGCCTTCAGCTTCGACCCCTCGGACGAGGGCGCGGACGCGGGGTCGGACGAGGCGACCGAGGCCCCGGTGACCGCCGCCGCGCCGGCCGCTCGGCCCGAGGCCCCGGCGCCGCTGCCGCCCGGCGGCGGGCTGACCGACGCGCCCAGCCTCGCCTTCGTGTCGCGGGCGGCCCTGCTGGGCGGTGAGCCCCGCGACGAGGAGCGCCTGTTTGAGGTCAGCGCCGAGGACCTGCAGCGCGCCAATGAGCTGTCCACCGACGAGGTGGCGATGCAGCTCGGGCGCGGCCCGGCGGACGCCCTGCCCGTCGAGCCGCCTACCGCCCCCGCCGCGATCGTCGAGGACGTGCCGGTGCGGCGCCCGCTCGGCCCCCAGCCCTCGGGCTCGGGCCAGCTCATGCTCATCGAGGAGCTGTCGGCGCCGATGCCGGTGCAGCCGGTGGTCCCGGTCGAAGTGGAGGCCGAGTCGGCCCCGGTGGCGCCCCTGCCGCCCCTCCGCCCTTCGCTGTCGCCGGTGAGCGCGCCGATGCTCCCGCAGCCGCCCGCTGCGCCCGCTGCACCTGTGGTGGCGCCGGCCCCGAGCGCGCCGGCCTTGGCCCTCCCGCGCCCGGCACCGGCCCAAGACGGCCCGCCGAACCCCGTTTTGGCGCTGATGCTGGAGACGATGAGCCGCATCCGCAAGGCCTATGGCGACAGCCCGCCCCCGCCGCCCCTCGACGCCATCGACAGCCTGCTGGCCTCCCGCGACTACGCGCGCATCCGCGAGGAGTTCCAGGGCGAGGTCACCGCGCTGATCGACCACCACCGCAAGAGCGGCGCCACGCTGAGCCCGCGGGTCAGCCACCAGCTGCGGATCATCGACACGCTGGTGCACAACCTCTGATCGAAGGGTCCGGGGGGATGCGCCCGGAGGCGGCCCGATCGGGCGCCCGTCTGGCGCGGTCGCTGACAATGGCGTGCAGTGCCTAAAAATGGCGAAGGGGGCGCAGGCTTTGACGCCCTCGCCCCCGTTCAGCTCGCCCCGTTCAGCTCGACCCGTTCACCTCCACCCTTCAGGTCACCCCGCTCGCTTGGCTCGCTTTGGCCGTGACGCCCTCGCCAGATGGGCCTCGTCGTCGTTGTTCCCGCGGTCGATCCCGCGGTCAATCCCGCGGTCAATCTTGTCCTGGGCTGGGCTGGGCTCAGGCGCCCCAGGCGAGGAGGAGCTTCTCGACGGCGCGGCGATCGCCGGGGGACAGGGTCTCGAAGCGCACGCCCATGCCGGGGGTCATCGGGCCGTTGGTGCCCGGCGCCACCCGCCAGCGCACAACAGCGACGGTGTCGATGTTTCGGTCACCTTCGGGCAGGCGGAAGCTGAGGCGGAACCGCGTGTCGAGCTCGAGCGGGTTGTCGGTGCGGATGAACATGCCGCCGAGGCTGAGGTTGGCGGTGTAGTCGGTGAGGAAGTCTTCGGTGGACTCGTACTCGATCTGCACCTCGAGGGGCAGCCGGCGGGGGCCGCGGCGCTCGTCGCTCTCGGCCTCGGTCGTGTTGGGACGGGCGTTTGGGGCGGGGTTGCTGCGGTTCATGCGGGCTCCCTCTGGGTGGGGCAGACCGGCGGCTCGCCGGCGGAGTGGGGTCTCGGGGGGATCTCCGCCGCGCAGCGCGCGGAGGGTGGAGGGCGCTTGGGCGCGGCGGGCGGCCGTTGGGCTCGCTGGCGTCGCCGTGCTCCTGCGCGTCCTCGTGGTCCCTTAGTCGGCCTCGGGCGGGGCACCTTGAGCGCGCCTGCGCCGCCGCGCCGAGATCGAGGGCCGCCCCCGCTGACAGGGCCTTGGCACGGCCCCCTTGCCTCGCCGGCCCGCCGCTGTGTAAGCTCCGCCGCCCAGGGTGGTGCGCCCGTCTCGCCGCCGCCCCCGCGCGGGTCCCTCGGGCCTTCTGGCCCCGACCGCCGCGCCCGACCCCGCCGGTCGAACGGAGTGTCCATGAACAGAATGACGTCCAGCACGCTGACCTTGCGGGGGATCGCCCCGGCGCTGCTCCTGCTCAGCGCCGGCTGCAACCGCTACGCCTTGTTCAACCAGGCGGGCTACGAGCAGTCGAGCTTCTCGGATGACGCCGACATCTTGTTCGTGATCGACAACTCGGCCTCGATGGCCGAGGAGACCGCGGCCCTGGGCGGTAACTTCGACGCCTTCATCCAGACGCTCACGAGCAGCGAGGGCGCCAACCCTGCCACCGAGTCGCTGAGCGACGCCGTGGACAACTTCGTCGTCTACACGCAGCAGCGCGGCAAGTTCCTCGACTACAACCTCGCGCTCACCTCCACCTCGGGCGGCTTTGACGGGGGCAGCCCGGACGTGGGCGAGGCCGGCCGGTTCTTCGCCGAGCCGGTGTCCAAGGCCGACGAGGACGTGGGCAACAGCTTCCGGCGACAGCTGTTGTGCGAGGCTGCTTATTGGCAAGGCGCGGCCATCGAGCCGGGCGAGACCATGGACACCTGCGAGGCCCCGCCGCTGGACGCCGAGGGCCGGCCGACGATCACCCAGGGCTACCTCGACTGCTTCTGCGGGCCGGGCGCTTGGGAGGACAACCTGCAGGGCTCCGGCCGCGAAGAGCCGCTGGAGGCCGCGCTCCTCGCCTTGTGCCGCGCCAGCCCCGAGCCGCCCGAGCTCTGCTACGACAACCGCTCGGTCTTCCCCGACACCGAAGAGTTCGCCAACGAGGGCTGGCTGCGCGACGGGAGCACCGTGCTCGTCGTTATTGTCAGCGATGAGGGCGACGACAGCCGCCGGCTCACCACCGGGGATGACGTCGCCCAGGCCTACATCGACGCCTTCGCCGCCTTTGAGCGCACGATCAAGGTGGTGGCCATCGCCCCGGGCCTGGACGAGACCACCGGCGCGGTGATCTGCCCCTCGACCTCCATCCCC
>CANHON010000197.1 GCA_947462115.1 Deltaproteobacteria bacterium
CGCGCTGAAGACGAGCCGCCCACCCGGTCGGCCCGCGGCGGATCGGCGCCGAACACCCGCGCTTCGGCCGCGCCGGCGGTGGAGCCCGCTGCGCCGGCCGCGCCTTCGCCTGCCGCGCCTTCGCCTGCCGCGCCGTCGCCCACCCCGCCTTCGGCAGAGGCGCCGTCCACGCCGATCTTCCCGGCGATCGCCGCCAGCGCGCGCGCCGAACGCGCCCCCGCCGCGCCCGAGGCCTCGATCGGGCCCGCCACAGGGGCGCCCGGGGGCCGATCGGCCAGCGCCGCGCCGATCCCCGCGCCCTTCCACGAGGCCGAAGATCGCACGGTGCGCTTGGCGGGCCCGGTCAGCGCCAGCGCGGTCGACGGCCTCGCCCGCGGCCCCGTGCACACCGGTCCGCTGCCGCCCTTGCCGAGCCCCCCGGGGATCGCGCCGGTGGTGCTCCAGCCGCTGGCCCCGCGAACGGCCGGACCCTCGGCCGGACCTTCGAGCGAAGGCGAGGGCGCCCTGGCCACGCCGGTGATGGTGTCGATGGGCGACTTCACCAGCGATCCGCTGGGCGACGTCGATCTGGGGCCCGCCGCGCTGGGTGCGGCCACGCAGGGTCCGGCCACGCTGGGTCCGGCCACGCTGGGTCCGGCGACCGGCGCGCCCCGCGAGGCGGTGGTGCCGCCGGCCCCCGCCGTGGGCCGCCCGGCTGCGCCCGTGCCGTCGCCGGACCGGGCCTTCGACCGCACGGACGTGCCCTCCACCACGGTGGCGGTGGCCGCGCCGGCGGCGGCCGAGCCGGCCCCCCGCGCTTCGGCCTGGGTCGCCTTCGAGGAGGACGACTCACCCACCCAGATGGTGCCGGTGGACGGCGGAGACGCGCTGTTTGAGGGGGCCGGGCGCTCGCCCGAAGACACCCAGGTGGACGCGCCCGCCGGCGCCGCCTGGGCGCCGTCCCCGCAAGCCGAAGTCGGCACCCGCCTCAGCGAGGCGGAGCACACCGAAGATCCAGCCACCGAGCACGCGGTGGTCGCGGAGCCCGTGGCGGCGGCCCCCCCGGCGCCCACCGCCCGACCCGCCAAGGCCCCGATGGCCATGGGCGTCAAGCTCGCCATCGGCGGCGTCCTCGGCTGCGGCGGTCTGGTCGTGCTTGTCGCTGTGCTGGGCGTTGTTTTCACCATGGTGCGCGGCGCTGGCCTGCCGGACCTCGGCGGGCTCGCCGGCGCCGGCGGGGACCCCTCCGACGCGGCCGGGGCGCCCCCCGCCGGGAACGACGCCGCCGCCCTGGCCGAAGACGAGCCCTCCGAGCCCACCGAACCTTCGGCGCCCTCGGAGCCCACCGAACCTTCAGCGCCCACGGGGCCCGGCGCTCCCGCCGCTCCCGCCGCTACCGCCGCTTCCTCGGAGCCGTCGGAGCCTCCTGCGCCCAAGGCAGCCGACGCGGCTGCAGCGGGCGGCGGCGGCCTGGCGCGCTTCACGGTGGATGGCTCCGCGCCCTTCGCCGGCGAGGTCAAGAACGTCGAGGTGGTCTGCGAGGACAAGCGCAGCAACAAGGGCGCGACCCAGGCGGAGATCGACCCGAGCGGCGCCGGGACCTGCACGGTCACCGTTCGGCTCAACGACCGCAGCCGCAAGGTCGCCAAGGTGAACGCCCCCGCCGTCGGCACCTACGTCTGCTTCGCCGCTGGGGAGGCCGCGTGTCGGCTGAACTGAGGGCCGGCGCGCGCGCCGCAGACAACGACCCCATCGTCATCTCCGGCGTGGGCAGCTGGAGCGCCGCGGGCCGGGGGCTCGGCGCGCTCCGGGCCGCGCTGGAGGCCGACGCGCCCTGCTGGTCGCCCCTCGAGTCGGCGCTGCCCGTGCCCCGCGCCGCGCGGGTGCTCTGCCCGATCCCCGCCGCGGTCGAGGCGCTGTTCCCCGACGATCGCAAGGGCGCGCTCGCGATGGTCGCCCTCGAAGATGCCCTCGCTGACGCCATGCTCAGCGATGGGCTCCCCTACGCCCCCCGTCGGCGGGCCCTGTTCGTCGGCACCGGCCTGTCGAGCGTCACCCCCGAGGAGCTGGCGGCCGACGTCTACCCGCACCTGCGCGCTGATCAGCGCTTCGATCGGGCGGCGATGGCCCGCGATCTCGCCGCGGATCGGGCCGCGCCCCGGCGGCACCTCCCGGCGCAGGTCACCGCCGCTTTGGCCGCGCGGATCGGCGCGATGGGCCCGACCTCCACCAATTTCTCCGCCTGCGCGGCGGCGGCCCAGGCCATCGCCGAGGGCCTGTGGGCCCTGCGCCGCGGCGAGGCCGATGTGGCCGTTGTGGGCGGCCACGACGCGATGATCCACCCGCTCGGCTTGCTCAGCTTCGTCGTGCTCGGGGCGCTGAGCCCGACCGCCTGCCGGCCCTTCGATCGGGATCGCGACGGCTTCATGATCGGCGAAGGGGCCGCCTACTTCGTGCTGGAGCGGGCCAGCGCCGTTCGGGCGCGGGGCGGTCGGGCCCGGGCCACCTTGCTCGGGGCCGGCACCAGCGCCGACGCCTGGAACGCCACCGCGCCGCACCCCGAGGGCGCCGGGGCCGAGCGCTCGATGCGCCGGGCGCTCCGAGACGCCGGCCTCGCCGAAGATGACGTGGACTACGTCAATTGCCACGGCACCGGCACGCCGCTGGGCGACGAGGCCGAGACCCGGGCGGTCCACCGGGTCTTCGGCGACCGGGTCCCGGTCTCGAGCGTCAAGGGCGCCATCGGCCACACCATCGCCGCGGCCGGCGCGCTGGAGTGCGCGGCCTGCGTCGCCGCCCTCGAAGGGGGCTTCTTGCCCGGCACCGTCGGCCTGGAGACCCTCGATCCCGAGCTGCGCGTGCCGGTGGTGGCCCGCGCGCGCCCCGCCAGCCCCCGCGCGGTGATCTCCAACTCTTTTGGCTTCGGCGGGCAGAACTGCTCGCTGCTGTTGAGCCGCGCCCCCTGAGGCGCCGCGCGCGACCGCACCCCCTGACCTGAGCGCCCGATGCACGCCCGAACCGCCCCCGCACCGCTCAACTCCCCCGCGTCCGCGCCGCCCAAAGACGGGCTCCGTCCTGTGGTCTTGTCGGCGGTCAGCCTGTTCTGCCCGGCCGGCATCGGCGCCGCTGGGCTGGGCGCGGGCGCACCCGGTCCCGTCCCTGGCTTCAAGCCCCAGGCCTGGATCCCCGACCGCAAGGGCCTCAAGCTGATGAGCCGGGCCGTGCAGCTCGGCGTGGCGGCGGTCCGCCAGGCCCTGACCGAGGACGGCACGGTCGAGGCCTACCCGCCGCTCCGCCGGGCGCTGTTCGTCGGCGCCAGCCCGCAGACCGGCGATCCCGAGGACCTGCGGCCGGCCCTTGAGGCGGCGTTCGGGCCCGATGGTTTTGATCTCGACCGCTTCGCCACCCACGGCATCGATCTCATCCACCCCTTGTGGCTGGTGAAGGGCCTGAGCAACAACGTGCTCGGCTTCGCCAGCGCCGCCCACGACCTGCAGGGCACCAACGCCAACTGGTGCGACGGCGAAGAGGGCGGCTGGACCGCCATTGTCGAGGGCTGGGACGCGGTGGCCGAGGGGCGCGCCGACATCGCGGTGGCCGGCGGGGCGGACTCGTTGGTGGGCGCGGAGGCCCTGCTCGGCGCGGAGGCCTGCGGCGAGGGCGCGGCCTTCTTGGTCTGGCGGGCGGCGGCGCCCGGAGAGGCGGGGGTGGCTCGGCCCACCAAGGCCGGGCTGACCGAGGACCTCCGACCCTTGGGCCGACTCGGGGCCGCCACCTGGCCCGTGCGCTTCGGCCGGGCCCACCTCCAGGGGCGCACGGCCGAGGCCCAGGGCTGAAGCGCCTCGTCGGGATGAGCGTGTAGTACGCCATTGTTGGGTCGGGGTGCGTCGGTTTGCGTATTGTTGACAGGCGAGCGCGGGCGCGCGCTGCGGAGCCCCCGCGGCCCCTGTAGGATGCGGCGACCTCGGGCCAACTGATCCGAACGTTTTGGCCAAAATGGCCTGCTGGCGATATTCTTCGAACAGGAGCACCCCATGAGCTACGACCGCCTCACTGTAGATTCGCTCGACGCCGCTGATCCGGTCATCTGGGGCAAGGTCCGCACCGCCTTCGCCGACGCGCTCGGCCGCGAAGAGGACGAGGTGGAGCTCCAGCACAAGATCATCGAGGAGCTCGACGCCGAGAGCCTCGACTTCTTGGACATCGCCTTCCGCCTCGAGCGGGCCTTCGACATCAAGATCCCCCGCGGCGGCATCGAGAACACCGCCAAGGCCGGCATGGGCGACGAGGTCTACGAGGTCGACGGCGCGCTGACCGACGCCGCCGTCACCCGTCTCCGCGAGGCCATGCCCGAGGTCCCGGCCGAGGAGCTGCAGGCCGGCATGAAGGTGACGGAGGTCGCCGAGACCTTCCGCGTGGCCACCTTCTACAACCTCGTCGTGCACCTGCTCAACGAGAAGGCGTCGGCCTGAGGCAGCGGATGACCGCGCGCTTCGTCTTCCTGGTCCACGCGCTGTCGCCGGTGCACCGCCGGTTCATCGGACTGCGCCGGGCCACGCCGTCCATCGCGCTGGGGCTGCGCGACGGCACCGATCCGATGAGCGGCATCGGGCGCATCTGCACCCTGCGGCTCGGCGACGTGGCCGAGGGAGAGGTCTGGGCCGTCCCGCTCGACCCCACGCAGATGTTGGAGGACCAAGAGCGCGCGCTGGTGCGCCTCGAGCGCGCGGCCCGGCTGGCGATGCTCCACGGCCCGGTCGGCGCCGTCGGCTTGGGCAGCCTCGCGGCCGTCATCGGCGGGCGGGGCGAGGCCCTCCAGGAGCGCCTCTCGGTGCCGGTCACCACCGGCGGGGCCGCCACCGCCTGGGCCCTGTGGAAGAACACCCGCGCCGTGCTCGAGGCCCGCGGGGCCGACGGGACCGTCGCGGTGATCGGCGCCTCCGCCCCGGTGGGAAAGGCCGTCGCCACGCTGCTCTCGCAGGACGGCTACCGCGTGCGGGTGGACAACAAGCGGGCCGCCAAGGGCCTCGACGTCGAGCTCGCCGACGACGCCGATGCGGCCGCCGCGGGCTGCGCGGTGGTGGTCGGCGCGGCGACCACCGGGGGCCTGCTCAACCCAGCGGCGCTGGCCTCCGGGGCCATCGTGGTGGACGTCGCGCTGCCGTCGATCCTCACCGGCCCTGCCCCGGCCGGCGTTCGGTTGTTGGCCGGCGAGGCCGTGTCTTGCCCGCCGAGCTGGGACGGCGGGACCTGGGGCCGGATCTACCAGATCTTGGCGGGCTACGGCCCCTTTCAGGTCTTCGCCTGCCTCATCGAGCCGCTGGTCCTGGCGGTGGACGGCCGGGATCGCCCCTATGCCCTCGGCCGAAAGCTCGAGGCCGCGGATGTCCGAGAGTTCGGGGTGCGGGCCGAAGCCTTAGGGTTTCGGCCGAGGTTGGCGCAAGGCTGGAGAGAAGCCCGCCTCTGAGCGCCGGGCGCAGCGGGCGCCGGAGGCTGAAGCTCCAGGCGGGCCGTTCCGACCCTCGGGGCAGCCCTGGAGCCCCCATGCCGATGCACCCCACTTTCGCTCTCGCGCGCGCCGTCCTCGCTCGACCCGCCCTCGCGCGCGCCGCCGCCCTGCTCGCCGTGTTCGCGCCGTCCCTCGGCTGCGCGCCGGAGCTCGGGCCCAACACCCGCGCGCCGGTGGCCGATCCGGGGGTGCCCGCCCCGCGCCCGGTGGGCCTCGCCGCCGCGGCGCCGATGCGGTCGGCCCCGCCCCAGCGCGAGGACCGGCTGGCGATAATCGTCCACGAAGCCGATCAGGGCGCCTTTTTGGCAGACCACGGGCTCCGGGCGATCAGCGACACGGCCAGCTCCGGCTTCTTCGTGGTCGCGGTGGAGGACGGTCAGGATCCCCGCGCCTTGCTCGCGGAGCTGCTCACCGACCCGCGGGTGCAGTGCGCCATGCAGGAGTCGTGGGCGGAGGGCGGCGCCGCCGGCTTGAACGCCACGGCGGCCGATCCGCTGCGCTGGCACCTCTTCGCCGCGGGCGCGCCCGACACCCGCCCGGTCGCCGACGCCGATCGCGTGGTGGTCGCCGTGCTCGACTCGGGCCTGGTCGGCCAAGGCGATGGGGGAGATCTGTGGGCGCCGAGCGCGCTGGGCGGGGTGCCGATCGAGTCGGCGTGGGACTTCGTGAACGACGACCCCTGGCCCAATGACGACCAGCAGCACGGCTCCCACATGGCGAGCATCATCGCCGCGGCGGGGGCCGAGGGCGGGGCGGCCGGCGTGGCGCCGGGCGTGGCGATCATGCCCCTGAAGGTGCTCAACGAGGACAACCTCGGCTCCGAGATCGACATCGTCAACGCGATCTACTGGGCCACCGACCACGGGGCCGACATCATCAACCTCTCGCTGAGCTTCTGGCCCGACTACGTGCCGACCGAGGGCATCCAAAACGCCCTCGCCTACGCTGATCGGCACGGGGTGGTCGTAGTCGGCGCGGCCGGCAACCACGGCCTCGACACGGTGAGCTGGCCGGCCGCCAGCCCCTTGGCCATCGCCGTCGGGGCCACCTGCATGGACGGCCAGGGTGGCCTCGAGCTGGCCCCCTACAGCAACCACGGCCTGGGCGTCGATCTGGTCGCGCCGGGCGGCTGCCTCGATCGGGACCGCGACGAAGATGGTGTGCTGGACGGGATCGTGGGCGAGGTTCCGCGGCTCGAAGACCCCGAGGCCCACCTGTCCGACCTCGTGCTCTGGGGCGGCACCAGCCAAGCGGCAGCGGTGGTCAGCGGGGCCCTCGCGCGCCTGATGCAAGCCGGCGCGAGCGGCCCGGAGGCGGCGGCCGCGCTCCGCTTGGGCGGGTCGCCGCTGATCGCCGAAGCCACGGCCAGCGCGCAGCTCGCCGCGGGCCTGGGCGCCGGCGGCCTGAACCTCGCGCGGGCCGGCGAGCTGGTGGGCGCCGAGGGCGGCGACGGCGTACTGGCCGCTATTTTGCCCTGGTTGGAGTCGAACAGCGTGGCCGCGCTTCGGCCGGCGGCCCGGGTCTCGGCCATCGACCGCACGACGGGCCTGCCCCTCGACGGGGCGGAGCTGTGGGTCGAGCTGATCGATACCGAGGGGCGACGCCAGATCCAGCGGTGCACCACCGATACCCGCGGCGAGTGCACCGTGCTGGGCGACGCTTTCGTCGCCGCCGGCACCCAGAGCTGGACCTTTGAGGTGGCGGCGGTCATCCCCCGCGGCGGAGAGGCGGAGCGGCCGGGCACGGTGATCTTCGCCCACGAGGGCCTCTCGGCCTTGGAGCGGGCCCTGGAGCTGGACGCTGCGCGGGCGCCCGAGGCCGCGGCGGAGGCCAGCTCGCCCCTGCTCGCCCTGTCCTGGCGGAGCGGGGTGGACCCGGTGCTGGGCTCGGTGGCCGACGCCTGGACCTTCATCGACCTCACGGCAGGCTGGGCGCGCCTGCCCCGGGCGGTGGTGGCCACCCGGGCGGCCGTCGAGGGCATCGGCTCAATCGCCGAAGATCAGCTCAGCCTGGGCGGGGATCGCCGGGAAGACCTCATTGACGTGGAGCGGCTGATCGTCGAGGGCAGCGGGCTCTCGACCAGCCCCATCGGCCTGCGCGAGGTGCCGGTGATCGCCCTGCGGGTCGATCGGGCGCTGAACAACGGCCTCGCCCTCCACCCCGCCGATGTGCACGCCGCGGGCGGCAGCGGCCTGTCCACCAGCCCCATCGGCTACGCCCCGATCGACCTCGGCCGCCGGAGCGTGCTCGGGGGCGTCTCCCTCGATGAGGCCCTCAGCGACCGGTACCTCGGCCGCGGGTGGCGCACGCTGTCGGGGCAGGGGGCCGGCGACGTGATGCCGGAGGTCGGGCTGCGGAACGAGCCCGCCTTGACGGTCGAGGGCAGCGCGGCGGCCGATCTCGCGCCCTTCCGGCCCTGAGGCCACCCCCGGCGGGGCCCAAGGCCGGGGGAATCCGCGCCAGGGCCTAGGGCCGGGGGACCGCCGGTCCGATGTGGAGGGGGTGGAGGCCGACGGGGGCGACGGGCGAGGCCGAGGGCCCGCGTCAGCCATCGAGAGCGCCGACTGAGGAGTTCGTCGTGAACATTGAACTGCGGGCCATTCTACTCGGTTTGACGGTGCCAGCGGCGATGGTCTGCCCGGGCCTCGCGCGCGCCAGCGTCGATAGCTGCGGAGACGGCTGGCTCGGCGAGTCGGAGGCCTGCGACGACGGCGCCACCATCGCCGGAGACGGCTGCTCAGACGCCTGCGTGGTGGAGGCGGGCTGGGTGTGCGACGATCGGGATCTTCGCCGCGGTGTGCCGGAGAC
>CANHON010000198.1 GCA_947462115.1 Deltaproteobacteria bacterium
TCGACGATGATGACCACGCCCTGCCCGTCGATGGCGGCGCGGAGCACCAGCTCCGGCACCCGGTCATTGTCCACGTCCACCCGCCAGCCGTCGGCCGGCTGCACGCGGCCCCGCTTGATCCCCAAGCCGGCGAGCAGGCCGAGCGCGGTCTCCACCCCGACCTCATCCACCCCCTGAATGCCGGCGATGTCCGCGCCCAAGGGCTGGGTGCGCTGGAGACTTCCGTCTGCGTTGCGAACCCAGCCGCCGCCGGCGTCCAAGGGGGGCGCCGCAGACCGGGCGGGCTGGGCGTTCATCGCGAGCAGGCCAAAGGCGGCGCGCACGTGCATCGGAAGGACCCGCGCCTCGCCCTTGGGGAGCGACCAGCGCTGCATGGACGGCGGCATGCGAGAGAGGGCGCCGGAGCGCACCCGCTGGCCCGCCTCCTCGGGCACCACCGACCAGTCGCCCGGCATCGGGGCGCCCCGGAGCGCTGGGCTGAGCGGCAGCCCCGGCCGACCCGGCCCCGCGCCCGTCGCCCAGGCCGCGCCGCCGCTCACCGGCATCACCAGCCAGGCCGTCGGCGTGCGCTGGTAGATGAGACCATCGCTCAGCTCGGGGTCGCCGCTGGGCGCGCCGAGGAAGGCCCGCACCGTCCGATCGCCGCCGGGCGCCGGCCCCTCCGACAGATCGACGAGGTGCCCCGGCCGGAGGCTTAGGCCCACCGCGCGCCCGTTGGCGATGACCAAAAAGCCGGGCCAGGACCCCTCCCCGCACCCCTCGTCGGCGCCGACCGGGACCGTCACAATTCCCCCGCCGACGTCCACTTGAACCGCAGGCGCCGCCGATTGGCCGGGCGTGGGGCAGAAGGGCAAGGCTGGGCTCTCCTCGGAGCCCTTGGGCAGGCCGGCCAGCAAGGGCGAGGGCACGCCCCAGGCCCCGAGCGCCTCCCGCATGGCCTCGTCCCACGGCCGGGCCGCGCCCGAGGGCTCCCGGGCGACCCACCGAACGACCGGGCTGAGCGGACCCGTGAGGCGAACCGGCGGATCGACCTGCCACTCCACCGCGCGCCCCTTCACGCGCACCTGCAAGAAGGCGGTCGGGAAGCGGGCGACCAATTCGCCCAGCGAGGGCTCCTTGGGGTACCGAAGGGCGACCGCGCGGGCCTCCTCGCCGTCCCGGGCGTCCCGAACCGCCGCGGCGGACGCCCGCTCCCGAAGGGCCGGCTCGCTGGCGGTGCCGGCGTACCGATCCGCCAGCAACAGCAGGTTGGCCTCGCGCTCCTGGGGAGAGACCGCCCGAAGCGCAGCGGCGCCCTCCGCAGAGCGGGCCCGGGGGCCAAAGGTGGACTGGTCCCAGCGCGCCCGAAAGGCCCGCCACGCCGCCACGTCCCCGATGGCCTCCGCCTCCAGCCAAAATGCCTTGGCGCAGGCCTCTCTGAGCGCCTCTTCGGCGTCCGGCGCGTCGGCCGCCCACTTGTCGCAGCGCTCTCGGGCTTGGTCGGGCTTCCCGCCCTCGACGAGGCGCACCACGGTCTCGGGCTTGTCGGCCCAGGCCGCGCTCGGGCGCAGCGCGCCGAGGAGCGCCAGGGCGCCGAGGCCGCCGAGGAGGCTGCGGGCGCGCGTCCCGAGGAGGGAGCTCCCGCTGGTGGGACGCGTCGAGAGAACGGATCGGGACGTCAACATCGAGGCGCGCTCCTCCAGGGGGGCGCCCCCTGGCTCGGTCTCTGCAGCCCCGGTCATCGACCGGGCGCCCCAGGCTCCGGCCGCGCAGGGCTTCCGCCTCGCCCCTATTCGATCCGGCGCCGGCCGGCGCAATCACGCGTTCACGGGAGCGTCACGCGCTCCGGCAGGGGGGCGCCGCGAGGAACCCCGACGAAACTAACGGATAACCGCCTGGTATCGACGGTCGCACGCAAGCGGAGCAAGCCTGCCAACGCTTGCGGTAGGGACCACCTCACGATACGCGCGCGGCCGACGACGTGCGCCACGTCAAGGCCGGTTCAGGCCCGCCCGAGGTGCCGCGCGGTCCCCACTTCGATTCACCGATCCTCGGTACGGCACAGGCGCCCTTCAACGCCCGGCCACCTCCACTTCGACCGCCACATGGCAGGAGCCTCCCGTGATCACCGACCTCAAACGGGTACGCAACATCGGGATCAGCGCTCACATCGACTCGGGCAAGACGACCCTCACCGAGCGCATCCTCTACTACACCGGCCGAATCCACGCGATCCACGACGTCCGCGGCAAGGACGGCGTCGGCGCGAAGATGGACTCGATGGACCTCGAGCGCGAGCGCGGCATCACCATTCAGTCGGCCGCGACGCACTGCTCCTGGGGCCCTGAAGACGACCGCCACCACATCAACATCATCGACACCCCTGGGCACGTGGACTTCACCATCGAGGTCGAGCGTGCGCTCCGCGTGCTCGACGGCGCGGTGCTGGTGCTCTGCTCGGTGGCCGGCGTTCAGTCGCAGTCCATCACCGTTGACCGCCAGATGCGCCGCTACAACGTGCCGCGCCTCGCCTTCGTCAACAAGTGTGACCGCCAGGGCGCGAACCCCTTCCGCGTCTGTGACCAGCTCCGCGAGAAGCTGAACCACAACTCGGTCATGATCCAGATCCCGATCGGCCTCGAAGAGAAGCACGAGGGCGTGGTCGACCTCGTCACCATGCGCGCCTTCCGCTTCTTCGGCGACAACGGCGAAGAGATCGTCGAGAGCGAGATCCCCGAGGAGCTCCTCGCCGTGGCCAACGAGCGCCGCGAGATCATGCTCGACGCCGTGAGCCTCTACAGCGACGAGCTGATGGAGGCCATGCTCGAGGAGACCGTCACGCCCGAGCTGATCCACGACGCGATCCGCAAGGCCACCATCTCGATGAACCTCACCCCCGTGCTCCTGGGCAGCGCCTACAAGAACAAGGCCGTCCAGAAGCTGCTCGACGCCGTCGTGGCCTACCTCCCGGCCCCGATGGACGTCAAGAACGAGGGCATCGACCTCGACAAAGAGGGCACCGACGACGAGCGCCGCCTGACCATCCCCAGCGACATCAGCGGCCCCTTCGTCGCCCTCGCCTTCAAGCTCGAGGACGGCCGCTACGGTCAGCTGACCTACCTGCGCATCTACAGCGGCACCCTGCGCCGCCAGGACACGATCGAGAACGTCCGCAACAACAAGCGGGTCAAGGTCGGCCGTCTCGTCCGGATGCACTCCGACGACATGGAAGAGATCGAGGACGCCTGCGCGGGCGACATCGTGGCCATCTTCGGCGTGGACTGCTTCTCCGGTGACACCTTCACCGACAGCAAGGTCAACTACGCGATGACCTCGATCCACGTCCCGGCGGCGGTCATCAGCTTGACCATCACGCCCAAGGACACCAAGGCCCAGCAGAACCTGTCCAAGGCCATCGCCCGCTTCGCCAAGGAGGACCCCACCTTCCGGGTCGCCACCGACGAAGAGACCGGCGAGACCATCATCTCGGGCATGGGCGAGCTGCACCTCGACGTCTACATCGAGCGGATGAAGCGCGAGTACAAGGCCGAGGTCATCACCTCGCCCCCCCGCGTGGCCTACCGCGAGGCGCTCACCAAGCGCGCCACCTTCGACTACACGCACAAGAAGCAGACCGGCGGCTCCGGCCAGTACGCGCGCGTGGTCGGCTGGCTCGAGCCCACCGACGAGGCCGACTACCAGTTCGCCGATGAGATCAAGGGCGGCTCGATCCCCCGCGAGTTCATCAGCTCCTGCGACAAGGGCTTCAAGCAGATGATCGACAAGGGCCAGCTCATCGAGGCCCCCATCGTCGGCATCCGCTGCCTCATCAACGACGGCGCATTCCACGCGGTCGACTCCTCGGACATGGCCTTCCAGGCCGCCGCCCGCGGCGCCTTCCGCTCGGCCTACCTCAACGCCAAGCCGGTCATCCTCGAGCCGATCATGAAGGTGACGGTCGAGGGCCCCACCGAGTTCCAGGGCAACATCATCGGCACCCTCAACCAGCGCCGCGGTGTCATCCTCGGCATGGGCGAGGCCGACAACTACTGCACGGTGGACGCCGATGTGCCCCTGGCCGAGATGTTCGGCTACTCGATGACCATCCGGTCCGCGACCCAGGGCAAGGCCGAGTTCGCGATGGAGTTCGCCCGCTACGCCCAGGTCCCGACCAGCGTGCAGGCCGACATCATCAAGGCCTACCAAGAGAAGAAGGCCGCCGCCAACTGATCGACCACGGTTGAGCAGGCGAGGGCCCGAACGCCGCCCCCGGTTGGGCGAGCCTCGGGTCCTCTGTCTTTTTGGGCTAGGGTGAGGCGGTTGCGTCAGCGGCGCCCCCGCGCCGGGAGGTTCGGATGTACGAAGACGAGGTGATGGGCCGCAGCGCCGTGCGCGCGCTGGGCGGAGCGGTGCGGGGCGGCGTCGAGGTGGGCCAGCTGGGCCTGATCATCGCGCCGCCCGGCCTCAGCGGGTCTCCGCTGCTGCGGCAGGTCGCCCTGGCGGCGGCGCTCCGGGGAACGCCGACCCTCCACGTCTCGCTCAGCCAAGGGGCCGCCCAGCTCCGCTGCGCCGACGATGAGCTGCTGGCGGAGCTGGGCCGCGGCCTCCGCCCGGCCGAGCGCGCCAGGCTCCTGCTGGAGGTGGAGCGCAGCCGGATGCTCCACGGGGACGCTGGCGGCGGCTTTGGTCCCGCGCGCCTCCGGGCGGTCCTCGCCGCGCTCCAAGACGCCGCACAGTTCGGCGCCCAGGTCGTCGTGATTGACGCCCAAGACGTCAACCTCACCGATCCAGACGCCGGCGAGCCCGCCGCCTGGACCGCCGTCGCGTCGGCGGCCGGCCTCCGGCTGTGGCTCGCGGTCGGGGCGACCCAGGCGGGCCACGCCGAGGCCCTGGCCAGCGGGGCCGCCGCCGTGCTGCGCCTCAGCCCGAGCCCGTCCGGCGCGACGCTCACCCTCGCCCGGGTGGCCGGCCTCCCGCCCGCCGTCGGGCTCGGCTGGGCGCTGAGCCCAGGCACCCAGCTCCTCGCCGAGCCCCCCACCACCGCGCCGCCGCTCCCGCCCTCCCCGGCCCCCGCCCAGTGCACCCTCTACTCGGGCGGCGCCACGGGGGCGGAGGCGACCTTCGGCGAGCTGGCCGAGCTCTATGGCCTGCACGAGGTCAATTTCAGCTTTGAGGGGCACAACCAAGCCCGGGCCGCGGGCCGCAGCGTGCTGGACGCCCGCGCGCTGGCCGCCAGCGACCTGAGCCTCAACACCGTCGCCCACCGCCTGCGGCGTCACTGGGAGGCCACCGATACCCTCCGCAAGATCCTGCAGAGCCAGTGGCATGTGGTGGCCAACGCCCGCCAGCTGTTCGTCGTCGGCTCGATCCAGCCGGACGGGACCGTTCACGGGGGCACCGGCTGGTCGGTCGAGCTCGCGAAGCGGTGGAGCAAGCGCGTGTGGGTCTTCGACCAGGACCACGAGGCTTGGTACGCCTGGACGGGCGCGGCTTGGCGGCGCGAAGAGCCGGTCATCGAGTCGGTCGCCTTCGCCGGCACCGGCACCCGCTTCCTCAACGAGGCGGGCCGAAAGGCCATCAGCGCGCTGTTCTCAGCCAGCTTTGGGCCGGTGCCCCACGAGGGCTGAGCCCAGGGGCGCGGCTCAGCGCGGGTCTTCGAGGTCCACGCGGCCCTCGGGGTAGAGGGCCCAGGCGTCCCCGTCTCGCAGCTCGACCGCCGCGCCGTGCGCGCCGTAGTGGCTGGAGATGCCGGTGTCGATGGCCAGCAGGGCGCCCCCGCAGCGGCTCAAGATCCGCCCGCTGCGCTGGGTGGTGTGCCCGACGATCATGCGCTTGGCCGCCATGCGCTCCAGGGAGCGCTGGAGGGCGGGGCAGGCCGTCGCCTCGTCGTCGAGGACCAGCGAGCGCAGCCACAGCGGGCCCTCGGGCCCCAGCACCGGATCGTCCGGTCGGTCCTGGAGGGCAGCCCGCACGTCCGCAGACAGGCCAGCGGCGCCCCGGGCCGCGAAGTCCGGGCCCACGCCGCCGTGCACAAAAACGGTGTCCCCGAGCTGGGCGACCGCGTCGAGCCCCCGCAGCCAGCTCCCCAAGGGCCCCGTGGGCGCGAAGGCCGCGCGACGCCCCTCCGGCCCGCCAAAGTCCGCGTAGTCGCCATCCGAGACATAGCGCCAGTCGCCGAGCAGGTTCATGGCCTCGTGGTTGCCGAGCAAGGGCAGCACCAAGCCGCCGGCGGCGGGCGCCTCGCGGCTGAGGCGCTGCATCAGCTCGATGAGCTCCTTGCTGTCGGGGCCCCGGTCGGTGATGTCGCCGGTCTGCACCAAGATCGTGTCGCCGCCGCTCCAGGCCCCGGCGGCGTCCAGCAGGCCCGCGAGCCGCAGGTTGGCGATGGCCATCGGCAGATCGGCGTGCAGATCGCCCATCGCGATGATCCGCCGGCCCGCAAGCGCCACCGGCGGCGCCCCAGAAGCGGGGGCCGAGGCGACCGGGGCCGCGGGGACCGGGGTCGCGACCAACGGCGTCGACGCGCCGCCCGCGCGCACCTGATCCGAGGCCACCGGCGCGCCGCAGCCCGCGAGCGTCCACCAAAGCCAGCCCACCCGCATCTCGCCTCCCCGAGGGCACCCCGGCTGAGGGCCCGCACCGACCTTGGGTCCGGCCGCCGCCATCCGATAGACGTCCGGTCTGGCCGGTGTAGCCTGTTGGCGGGGGCGCGTGCCCCCGGCTCGGCCGTCAGCCTCAAGGGGGAACCGTGGACGATCTCAGAAAGTTGGCGTTGGAAGCCGTGCGGATCGCGAAGCGCCGGGCACCCGGCGGCTGCGAGGTGCTCTACAGCCGCACCGACGCGGCCACCCGCACCACCGACGCCAACCCAAAGTCGTGGTCAGAGGCCAGCCTTCAAGTTCGCCTCTTCGACGGCAAGGGCGGGGTGGGCCTCGCCACCGGCGGCTACGAGGGCGGGCAGGACGTGGCGGCGCTCGTGGACCGGGCGGCGGCTGCGATGGGGCCCGCGCCCGAGGGCGACACCCGCCCCTCGCCCCGGCTCGACGTGGTCGAGCGCGGCCTCGGCATCGACGACCCCCGCCTGCCCATGCTCGACGAGGCGGCCCGGGCGGAGGTGCTCGAGTGGAACCTCGAGGGCCTCGCCGGCACCGAGGGCCTGCGGGTCGGCCGCTTCGAGTACACCGAGGCGCGCACCCAGCGGGCCTACGCCTCCAGCCGCGACTTTGAGCTGAGCGAGGGCAGCACCGTCTTCTCGCTCCGCGGCACCGTCAGCTCCACCAGCGCCCCCGCCCTCAGCCTCACCGACTGCCTGCGCAGCCGCAACTTCGCCGAGGTCGGCAGCAAGCCCCTCGGGGTCGAGCTCGGCCGGCGGGTGTTGGCCATGGGCAAGCCCGCGGCCCTCCCCCGGGGCCCGACGCTCGTGGTGCTCGAGCAGCGGGCGGTGGGCGCCCTGCTGCCCAAGCTCCTGGCGGCCTTCTCGCTGGAGGCCATGCAGAGCGGCCAGAGCTTCCTCGCCGGCCACATCGGCCGTCGCGTCGGAAACACCCCACTGCACGTCATTGACGACGCGCTTCGTCCGGGCGGCCTCGCCACCCGGCGCTTCGACAGCCGCGGCATCAGCGCCTTGCCGATCACCTTGCTCAAGGAGGGCGTGGTCGCCGGCTGGTACCAGGGCACGGTCGCGTCGGCGCGCTCGGACAGCCGCAGCAGCGGACACGAGCACCCCGACGGCAGCCTCTGGATGGGCAACCTCATCTGTCGGGCCGGCACCCGCTCCCGCAACATGCTGTTCCCCGACATGGGCGAGTTTGTCGTGATCGACGACGTACTCGACACTTCGGGCGTGGACGTCGCCACCGGCCGCCTCCTCGCCAAGGTGCGGGTCTCGGTCTGGTCGGGCAACCGCTGCGTCGGCTACGCCGGCGAGCGCACCCTCGACACCACCATCGAGGCGCTGTTCATGGGCGTCCAGCACCTCTGCAACGACCAGGAGCGGCACGGCATCGTGGACACGCCGACCTGGATCGTGGACGGCCCCTGGTTCAGCGCTTGAGGGGGGCCTCCGCCCGGGGCCGCCAGCCCCACCGTGGCCGGGAGCGCCAGCCCACCCGCGGCGCCAAGGCCTGGCCCGCGGGGGTGAAGTCCTCGGCGCGGCGGTAGGCCTCCTGCAGGCCGTAGCCCTTGAGATCGGCCTCTGGGCGGGCGTTGTCACCGATGATCAGCGCCCAACGCTGGGCCGTGACCGCCGCCTTGAGCTCTCCCCGGCCGAAGTCGAGCGGGCCGTCCTTGTGGGTGATGTCCCAGA
>CANHON010000199.1 GCA_947462115.1 Deltaproteobacteria bacterium
GCCGATGATCCGCGGGGTGAGCGCATAGCCCTCAATGAGCTGCACCACGGTAAAGACCGCGACGACGCCGAGCACCTCCCAGCTAAAGCCAAACTTGAGCAGGGCCAGGAGCACGCCCAACACGACGCCCACGGCAGTGCCCAGGTACGGCACGATGAACAAGACGCCAGCGATGGTGCCCACGCTGATCGCGAGGTCGATGCCGACGATGAGCAGCCCGAGGCTGTAGAGGACCGCGAGGGCGCTGCAGACGGTGAGCTGCCCCCGCACGAAGGCGCTCAGGCGCTGATCAACCTCGTGGGCCACCCGCTCGACCCGGGGCAGGAAGCGGGGCGGCACAAGATCCCGGAGCGCCGCCAGCGCCCGGTCGCCGTCGCTGAGCAGGTAATAGACGAAAATCGGCAGCAGTGCGATGTTGAGCAGGGCGTTGAGCAGGCCCAAGCCTTGGGTGAACAGGCCTTTGCTGAGGCTCGTGAGCTTCTCCTGCACCTTGGGCCACTGCTCGGAGACCACCTCCGGGCCCCAGGTCTTGAGCTCCTCGAGGTCGAAGTGGATGTCCTTCCCGGTCTTCGCGGAGAGCCACTGGCCCGAGGACCCCAGCACCGAGTCGACGTCGTGGATAAACGGCACGATCCGCGCCCCCATCGCGTCGATCTGCTTGGCCATGCTGGGGATGAACAGCAGCAGCACCAGCGAGAGGATGACGGGCGTGGTCAGAAAGATGACGCCGATCGCGGCGTCCCGGCTCAAGCGGTGCCGCTCCAGCCAGTTGACCATCGGCTTGAGCACATAGGCGATGCTCGCGCTGGCCGCGAGGATGGCGAGCACCGGGCGCAGCACCCACAGCAGCCCAAGGCCCACGAGGCCAAAACCGATCGCCCAGGCCGCGCGGGCCCAGCCGCTCGGGACATGAAGGCCAGGCAGCCCCACCTGAGGCTGCGGCGCGGGGACCGGCGGGACGACCGGCTGGGGGCCGGCGCGCACGCTGGAGCGTCGGGGAGGGAGGAGCCTGGGCTCGGAGCTGCGCATGGGGATCCCTTGGTTCAGGCTAGTTTGCGGGATCAGCGACGATGACGATCCGCCGCGCAGCGACGAGCAGCGCGAGATCGGGCTCGGCCAGCGGGAGGCTTGGACCGACGACGAGCACGCCGGCCTCTGCGCTGGCGGGGCGCAGGAAGGCGGGCGCCTTGCCGAGCCGCGCCGCGGCCCGGGGGTCGGCGGGATCTGAGACGTAGACGACAGGAATGGCGTACCTGCCGTCATCTTTGCCGAGCATCTCCAGGCTCATCAGCACCCGGAGGTCTGCTGTGCGCAGCTCTGGCACCACGCTCGGGCCGAAGGGCAGGCCGCGGGCGTCGATCAGCAGGCCGGTGGGGCCGTCCACGGGCAGCGCCTCTGAGCTCGGGCCCACCTTCTTGTCCAGGAGCGGGGACAACCAGCGCAAAAGGTTGAGCCGCGCGGTCATCTCGACGCCGCCGCCCTCGTGGTACCGGGTCTCGGCCACCTCCCAAGCGCGGAGGCCCTCGTCCAGGCGGGCGGCGAGCAGGTCGTCTCCGGGGAGGATGATGTCCACGGGCTCATCGCGGCGGACCGGCACCGCTCGGGCGAGCGCCTCGAGGCTGGGGCCGACCCGATCGAGCGCGTCCTGCTCCTGCACCCGGCGGTCCATCCACGCGCCCATCGTCCGGTCGCTGCGGGCGCGGGTCTCGATGGTCAGCGTGGTCCAATTGATCACGGCCTCCCCGACGGTGCGCATCACCGGCGCGAAGGGCGCGGGCGCGACGTGGGGAACCGGCGCCTCGGGCACGACGGCCGGAGCCGGTGCCTCGGCCGCGGCCGCCGGCGGGTCTTGGGCCACTGCGGACGCGACGGCGCACAGGCCGAGCAGGAGCGCAGCGGCGCGGCGGCGCAGGCGAGTGCTGGGGCGGTTCACGCGAGCCTCACGATGTCTGGGCGCCCATAGAGGGCCTTGAGGCCTTGTATCAACGCGTCGTCGGGGGTGACCATCACGGCGGGCTCGAAATCCACCTTCATGCGGTAGGCGCCAGGCTCGTTGATCACGGCGCGAACGGGCTTTCGGCCGGGGCTGCCCCGAAACAGCCCCAGGGTGGCCTCCACCCGAGCGTCGGTCAGCTCATCGAGGGTAGGCTCGAAAAGCACCTGCCTGGTGTTGGTCTCGCGGATCGTCGACAGGAGGCTCGCGCTCTGCGCCAGGATCTTGACGGCGCCGTCCGCGGCCTTCTCGACCTTGCCGCCGACGATCAGCGGGGCCTCGCTGGTCAAGGCCGCGCGGGACAGGGCCCAGAACTCCGCGAAAAAGACGCACTCGACCGAACCGTGCTCGTCTTGAAGGGTGGCGAAGGCCATCTTGGCGCCCTTCTTGTTGGTGATCTCGCGGAGCGCGCTGACCATGCCAGCCACCCGAACCTCCTTGCCCCCGTCCTCCCGCGCCAGCAGGTCGATCGAGCGGCAGCTGGTGTGCGCGCGGACCGTGTCGGCGTACTCGGCGATGGGGTGGCCGGTGATGAAGAAGCCAAGGGCCTCCTTCTCTTTCTCCAGGCGCACCATCATCGGCCACTCGCCACAGGCCGGGAGCCGAAAAGCCGGCGGCCGGGCGGCGCCCATGCCGCCAAATAGGCTCGCTTGCCCGCGCCGGCGCTCGTCCTGGGTGCTGATGGCGGTCTGGACCGCGGCGGGCAGGGCCTCGACCATCGCCCGCCGGGGATCGCCGGTCCAATCGAAGGCCCCGCAGCAGATCAGCAGCTCCAACACCTTTTTGGACACCCGCTTGTGGTCGAGCCGCTCCAGGCAGTCGAGGAAGCTGCTGAACCGACCAGAGGCCGCCGCCCGCGCGTCGAGGATGGCGCGGATGGAGTCTTCGCCGACACCCTTGACCGCCGACAGACCAAAGCGCACGAGGCCGCGGTTGTTCGCGGGCACGTCAAAGGCGTACTGGGACTCGTTGACGTCGGGCGGGAGGACCTCAAGCCCGCCCCGCTTGCAGTCCCCGATGTAGAGCAGCACCTTTTCGGTGTTGCCGGAGTCGATGGTCATCAGGGCCGACATGTACTCGGCGCGGTGGTGGGCCTTGAGGTAGGCGGTGTGGTAGCTGACCACGCCGTAGGCCGCCGAGTGGCTTTTGTTGAAGCCGTAGCCCGCAAAGTAGGCCAATGTATCGAACAGCGTCTCGGCGGCGTCTGCCGGGCGGCCCATCGTGATGGCCCCCTCGACGAAGGTGGCCTTCTGCTTGGCCATCTCCTCGGCCTTCTTCTTGCCCATCGCACGCCGCAGCAGGTCGGCGCCGCCCAACGTATAGCCGCTGTAGACCTGGGCGATCTGCATGACCTGCTCCTGGTAGACGATGGAGCCATAGGTCGAGACGAGGATGGGCTCGAGGCAAGGGTGGGCGTACTCAATGGGCTTTCGGCCGTGCTTGCAGTCGATGAAGTTATCGACCATGCCTGAGGAGAGCGGTCCGGGCCGGTACAGCGCGAGGAGCGCGATGAGGTCGTCGATGTTGGTGGGGCGCAGGCGGGTGAGCAGATCCCGCATGCCCGAGCTCTCGACCTGGAAAACACCGAGCGCGTCGCCTTTTTGGAGCAGCTTGTAGGTGGGCTCGTCGTCGAGGGGCAAGGTCTGCAGATCGAGCAGCACGCCCGTGTTGCGGTGGATCATCTTGACCGCGTCGCGGATCTGGTCGAGGGTCTTGAGGCCGAGGAAGTCGAATTTGATGAGCCCGACGCTCTCGGCGGCCTTCATCTCGTACTGGACGACCGGACCGCCCTCGGGCCCGTCGCGGTACATCGGCGCGTGCTCCACCAACGGTCGGTCGGCGATGACGACGCCGGCCGCGTGCACGCCGGTCTGGCGGGTCATGCCCTCCACCCGCAGGGCGAGGCGCCCGACGCGCGCCACCACGGGGCTCTGCTTGAGCCACACCGCGAGGCGCTCCTCTTCGTAGGCCTTCTCCAGCTTGATTCCGAGCTCATTGGGCACGAGCTTGGTGATGCGGTCGCTGGCCTTGAAGTCGAGGCCGAGCGTCCGGGCGACGTCCTTGAGCGCTGCTTTGGCCTGCAGCTTTCCATAGGTGATGATCTGCGAGACGAGGTCTTGGCCGTACTTCTCGCGGGTGTGGGCGATCACCTCCTCGCGCCGGTCCTGGCAGAAGTCCACGTCGATGTCCGGCATCGACACGCGCTCCGGGTTGAGGAAGCGCTCCATCAGCAGGCCGAAGCGGAGCGGGTCGATGTCGGTGATGCGCATCGCCCAGTTGACCAAGGCGCCCGCGCCCGAGCCGCGCCCGGGCCCGACCGGGATCTCGTGGTCCTTGGCCCAGTTGATGAACTCGGCGACGATCAGGAGATAGGCTGGAAACTCCATCTCTTCAATAACATCGAGCTCGAACGCGAGGCGGGCCTCGTACTCCGGCCGCTGCTCCTCGGGGATGCCGAGCTGCCGGATCCGCAGCTTGAGGCCCTCTTGGCAGAACCACTCGAAGTATCCGTTGATGTTGCCCGCGCCGGGCGGGCGCGCCGGCAGGCTGCCGTCGGCGGTGGCGATGCCGAAGTCGAGGGGCGGCGGAAAAGCCCGGTAGAAATAGGCCCAGTTGGCGTCAGTGTCGGAGCGGTCCGCGTTGCGGACGCGCACCCCGGCGGGCCGCGGCGGGTCCGGGTCGGGCGGCTCGGTGGCGGGGAAGAAGTAGGGCGGCGCGGTCTTGAACTTGAAGGTGCAGCGGGCGGCGATGTCCACCGTTCGGCTGATCGCCTCGCCGTCATCGGGGAAGAGCGCCCGGAGCTCATCTTCGGACTTGACGTACTGTTGGTCGGTGGGCAGCCCCACCCGGCTCGACTCGTCCACTTGCACGGACTGCGCGATGCAATTGAGCAGGTCGAGGGTCACGGCGTCGGTGGCCTGAACGTATCGGCAGTCGTTGGTGACGACCGTGTCCAGCCCGAGGGCCGCGGCGAGGCGCCGAGCGCCAGCGTTGAGCTCGGCTTGCCCCGCCAGCCCATAGTCCTGGAGCTCCACGAAGAGGTGACTTGGGCCGAAAATATCGCGCAGCACGCTCAACCGGGCGAGGGCCTCCGCTTCGGCCTCCGGTCCGCCCAGGGCCAGCGGTCCCAGCGGGCCGTTGAGGCCGCCGGTGAGGCAGATGAGCCCGGCGCTGGCCGCCCGGAGCTGGTCCAGATCGACGCGCGGACGGTAGTGCATCCCGTAGAAAATGGCGTCAGTGACGAGCTTGCAGACGTTCTTGTAGCCCGCGCACTTCTGGTTGGCGGGGCCGCCCTGGCCCTCGATGAGCAGGGTGAGGTGCCAGCCGTCGTCCGGCGCGCTGTTGGGGAGGCTGGCGAGGGCCGCTTGGGGGAGGGGAGAGATCCACAAGGTCACGCCGATGATGGCGTTGAGGCCGGCGTCCTTGGCGGCTTTGTAGAACTCAAACGCCCCGTAGAGGTTGCAAGTGTCGGTGAGCGCCACTGCGGGCTGACCCAGGGCCTGGGCGCGGGTCACCAGCTCGGCGGGGGCCATGGCGCCGTCCAGCAGGCTGTACTGGCTGCGGTTGACCAGGTGCACAAAGCCGCGGCGCGGGGCGGCTGCGGCGGGCGCGGGGTGGGGCATCGACATGGGGCCTCGAGGTCGGGGCGCCCTTATAGCCGGTCGGCCCGCGCTCGGCACGTCGGATGCGGACAACCAATGTCCGCGGTTGAGGTCCATGCGCGCGTGGTTGCCCGGGGGCGGCGCCGGGGGCTCAGCCGCGCTGCTCGCTGAGCTTCACTTGGTTGCGGCCGGCGTGCTTGGCGGCGTACATCGCCTGGTCCGCCCGTCGAATCAGGGACTTGGGCAGCTCGCTCGGGCCCATCTGCGCCACCCCAAAGGAGGCCGTGACCTTCACGCCAGCGGCAGGCTCCGAGAAATTGGCGGCGGCGACGCTCAGGCGCAGGCGCTCGGCGACCGCGCGGGCGACGTTGAGATTGGCGCCAGGCAGCACCAAGGCGAACTCTTCACCGCCGATGCGCGCCACGACGTCGCCCTCGCGCACCTGCTCCTCCATGCACCGGGCCACGCCGATCAGCACGGCGTCTCCGGCGGGGTGGCCCCAGGTGTCATTGACGCGCTTGAAGTGATCCACGTCGAGCACCACCAAGGAGAGCGGGCTGTTGGTGCTCGCCGCCCGCTTGGTCAAGGCGATGATCGCCTTGTCGAACACGCCGCGGTTGCAGATGTTCGTGAGCGGGTCGAGCGCCGCCTTCGTGCGCATGTCGATGAGCTCTTCGGCCTGCTGCTGCACCATGTCTTCGAGGTGCCGGCTGCGGTCTCGGGCGCGGGCGAGCTGCGTGCGAAGGGCGCCGGCGTCCTGGTTCAGGCGCTCCACGCGCGCGATGAGGGCGTGCCGAACGCTCCGCAGCTCGTCCGGCAGCGGCTCGCGCACCAGGGACTCGGCCACCATCGTGATGTTCTGGCCCAGGTTTGTGCTCGCGGCGTCGGCTTCGGCGAGGCGCTTGCCCATCTCCCGCAGCAATCCGGCGAGCTCGGCGCGGTCCTCGACAGTGCGACGGCGGATGGACTGGGAGCTCTCGGCGATCTCGTTGATCTCGGTCACGATCCGGTCGAGCTCCGCCTTGGTCATCCGCCGGGGCAGGCCCTCGCGTACGGCCTGGATGCGCGCCTCGAGCGCCGAGTGGATCAGCGCGGTGGCCGACATCCCGGCCACGACCGCGTCGGCGAGCCGACTGACCTCCTTGGGGTCGATGGCGTCGGGATCGCCGCGGTGCTCGCCCACGTTGATGAGCAGCTCGCTCCGGAGCTGTTTGAGCTCGCGGGAGAGCCCCGATGGCGGCGGGAAGCGCGCCAAGCGCTCGATGAGGCGATCTGCGCGCTCGGCTCGGGATGGTCCGACGATCTCACGGAGCCCATCCAGCAAAATGACCAAACCATCACGGAGCGCGATCGCGTCCTCGGGGGGCGGCTGGACCTTGCTGCTCCAATCAAACCACCCCATTCGTTCCCCTGTGCCAGGCCCGCGGGCTCGGCGGGCTCTCGCTCGGTGTCGGCTCGCTGCGCCCGGCCAGTATAGCCCGCCCGGGTCATGCTGAACGGTAGTCCACCTGGGCTATTGGTGCGTGGCCCCGGGGCCGTGTTAGTGTGTGAGTGACGCTAAGCCCTCTGGCGAGGGCGCCCGCGTCCTGAGGTGCTGCTTGACGCTCGGCAAGATGGCTCAGCCCGTCGGTGTTCACGGCGGTCTTTATCGGGGTGGGCTCGGCCTGCTCACCGACCTCTACCAGATCAGCATGGCGGCCGGGTACCACCGCGCCGGTCTCGCGGATCGCCCCGCGGTCTTTCACCTCAGCTTTCGCACCGCGCCCTTCGGCGGCCGGTGGGCGGTGGCGGCCGGCCTTGAGACGGTCGCGGAGCTGCTGGAGGCGTGGCGGTTCGACGCCGAAGACCTCGACTTCCTCGCTGGCCTCCAGGGCGCCGACAGGGAGCCGCTGCTGCCGCCGCCCTTCCTCGACTGGCTCGGTCGGCAGCGCATGCGCTGCGACGTAGACATCGTGCCTGAGGGCACTGTCGTGTTCCCGCACGGTCCGCTCCTGCGGGTGCGGGGGCCGCTGGCCCAGGCCCAGCTCCTCGAGACCCCGCTGCTCACCCTGATGAATTTTCAGACGCTCATCGCAACCAAAGCCGCGCGCATGCGCCTCGCCGCGGGCGATGACCAGGTGCTTGAGTTCGGCCTGCGTCGGGCTCAGGGGATCGACGGCGGGCTCAGCGCCAGCCGCGCGGCCTACATTGGGGGCGCAGATGCCACCAGCAATGTCCTCGCTGGGCGTATTTTCGGCGTCCCGGTACGCGGGACGCACGCCCACGCTTGGGTGATGGTGTGGGGCGATGAGCGCGAGGCCTTCCAACGCTACGCCGAGGCCTTGCCCAACAACTGCGTGTTCTTGGTGGATACGTACGACACGCTGGATGGCGTGCGGCACGCTGTTGAGGTGGGCCAATGGCTCAAGGCGCGGGGGCAGCGGCTGCTCGGTGTCCGCCTGGACTCCGGCGATCTGCTCCGCCTCAGCCTGGAGGCGCGGGCGCTGCTCGACGCGGCGGGCTTCCCCGAGGCAGCGGTGGTGGCCAGCAACGATCTCGATGAGCACGAGATCCTGCGCCTCAAGTCGCTGGGCGCGCCCATCGCGGTCTGGGGCGTGGGCACCCGCCTCGCGACGGGTCACGACCAGTCGGCCTTGGGTGGGGTCTACAAGCTGGGCGCGCTGCAAGGGACCGACGGCGAGTGGCA